>NZ_DATMTD010000001.1:0-13873 GCF_035565035.1 Oxalicibacterium sp.
GGGCTCTATAGCAACTCAACACTATCCAAATTCAAATAACAACTCTCCCGCGTAGTTGTCACAAAATCCGCCAGATAAGGCTTCTGCGATACCTCCGGTAAACATGCCGTATACAAACGCCCGGTCAAACCATCCGCGGTAATCCGCTTCGCCAACACATAATTCCGATTCAAGTAATTCTGTGCAGCCCACACAGGCAGCGTGGCGATACCGCGTTTGCTGGCGACCAGTTGCAACATCGCGACGGTCAATTCCGTCGTGCGGCGTGCGACTTCGACGCCGGCTGGTTTCAATACCTGACGAACGATGTCGAGCATGTCGTCCGGCACCGGGTAGGTGATCAATGTCTCGCCTGAAAAATCTTCAGCGGTCAGGAACTCCTTGTTTGCCAGCGGATGATCGTGCGCGACCAGTGCGACGATTTCGAAACGGAACAGTGCGTGGTAATCGACGGCTTCGTCCGGGTCCATCTCGGACACGATGGCGACATCGGCGCGATGCTCGTACAGTAGGCCGACCGGATCGGCCTGAAAGCCGGAGACGATATCCAGCTCAACTTCGGGCCAGCGGTTGCGGAACACGTCCATCGCCGGCATCAGCCAGTCGAAGCAGGTGTGGCATTCGACGGCGATGCGCAACTGGCCGGCGGTGCCTTGCGCCAGTCGCACAAGATCGCGTTCGGTTTCTTCCACTTGCGGCAGAACCGTATCAGCCAGTTTCAACAGACGTTCACCGGCAGGGGTGAAGCGCACCGGCACTGATTTGCGTTCGAATAATTGCGTGCCGTGATGATCTTCCAGTTGCTTCAGTTGATGCGACAGCGCGGACTGGGTGACGTTGAGCAGCGACGCGGCGCGCAACAGATTGCCGGCTTCGCGCAGGGCGAGCAGGGTTTTGAGGTGGCGCAGTTCAAGGATGGATTGCATGGCAATATTAACTATGAATTTAATTCAAGATGATTCTTAGAATTTATCGTTTGAATCATAGAACTCCGACAGGCAACATGGCAAGCCTCGAAATCGTTATCGGAGTTCTGGCATGGCAAAGGCACATATTCTGGGTTTTCCGCGCATTGGCGCGCAACGTGAACTGAAGTTTGCAGTGGAATCGTTCTGGCGCGGCGAGAGCGATACCGTCGGCTTGCAGCAAATCGGCAAGACTTTGCGCCAGCGCCATTGGGCCTTGCAAGCGGAAGCCGGTCTGGATTTTGTGTCGGTAGGTGATTTTGCCTGGTACGACCAGGTATTGAACACGCTGGCGCTGCTGGGTGCGATTCCGACGCGCTTCCAGTTCGATCCGAAGAAGTTGACGCTGGCCGATTACTTTACGCTGGCGCGCGGCAACCCCGAGCACTTCGCGATGGAAATGACGAAGTGGTTCGATACCAACTATCACTATCTGGTGCCGGAATGGACGGAAGACGTGCGCTTCGACGGTGGCGTCGACTGGCTGTTCGAGGAAAATGCGGAAGCGGTTGCCCTCGGTCACAGGACGAAGGTCACATTGGTCGGTCCGTTGTCACTGCTTTATCTTGGTAAAAACAAATCGGGTGAAGGCAGTAAAAATTTCGACAAACTGGCGCTGTTGCCGCGCGTGATCGCCGGTTATCAGGCCGTGCTGAAATGCTTGCAGGACGCCGGTACGCAGTGGGTGCAGATCGATGAACCGATTCTGGCGCTGGAACTGGATGAGTCCTGGATTGATGCGTTTGCGCCGACCTACCGGATGTTGTCGCAATCGGCGCCGTCGTTGCTGCTGGCAACCTATTTCGATCAGGTGCGCAAGCACAGCACGTTGTTGACGACGTTGCCGGTCGCAGGCGTGCATCTGGATCTGGTGCGCGGTGCAGGGCAGCTGGATGCATTCACCGACACATGGCCGAAGGATCGCGTTCTATCGGCGGGTGTCGTCGACGGTCGTAACATCTGGCGCGCCGATCTGGATGCGGCGCTGGCGACCTTGCAGCCGCTGCAGGATAAGCTTGGCGACCGCCTGTGGATCGGCTCCAGCTGCTCGTTGCTGCACGTGCCGGTCGATCTGGCGAACGAGAACAAGCTGGATGAAGAACTGACGGGCTGGCTTGCATTCGCAACGCAAAAGCTCGGTGAAATTTCCGCAATCAAGCAGGCGTTGAATGGCAACAGGCAGGCAGTAGCGCAGCAGTTCGTCGCGTCGGCTCTGGCGATCGCCGCACGCAAGGTATCACCGCGTATTCACAATCCGCTGGTGCAAAAACGCCTTGCGAATATTGCGACGATTCCGGCCACACGGGCGACGCCGTTCAGCGATCGCATCGGCAAGCAGCAGGCGCGATTCAATCTGCCTGCTTTTCCGACCACGAACATCGGATCGTTCCCGCAAACGACCGACATTCGCCAGGCGCGTGCGCAGTACAAGCGCGGCGAGATCGGTCATCTGGAATATCTGAACCGCATGCGCGATGAAATCCGTACCGTCGTGGAAAAACAGGAAACGATCGGCCTCGATGTGCTGGTACACGGCGAGCCGGAACGCAATGACATGGTCGAATATTTCGGCGAACAGTTGTGGGGTTACGCGTTTACCGCGAACGGCTGGGTGCAGAGCTACGGCTCGCGTTGTGTAAAGCCGCCATTCATCTACGGGGATGTGTATCGTCCGGAAGCGATGACGGTCGGCTGGAGCGAATTTGCGCAAAGCCTGACCAGCAAGCCGATGAAGGGCATGCTGACCGGTCCGGTGACGATGCTGCAATGGTCGTTCGTGCGTGACGACCAGCCGCGTTCGACGACCGCGTTGCAGATCGCGCTGGCATTGCGCGATGAAGTGGTCGATCTTGAGAAAGCGGGTATCGGCATGATCCAGATCGATGAACCGGCTTTCCGCGAAGGCTTGCCGTTGAAAGCTGCGGACTGGCCGCACTACCTGGACTGGGCGGTGAAGGCATTCCGCATCAGCGCGTCCGGCGTGCAGGACGAGACGCAAATCCACACGCACATGTGCTATTCGGAATTCAACGACATTCTGCCGTGGATTGCCGCGATGGATGCGGACGTGATCACGATTGAAACTTCGCGGTCGGACATGGAGTTGCTGGACGGTTTTGGCGAGTTCGAATATCCGAACGATATCGGCCCGGGCGTCTATGACATCCATTCGCCGCGCGTACCGAAGGTCGAGGAGATGCAGCGTCTGTTGCGCAAGGCGCGCGGCGTGATTCCCGACGCGCGGCTGTGGGTCAACCCGGACTGCGGTCTGAAGACGCGCGGCTGGCCGGAGACGATCGCGGCGCTGGAAAACATGGTGCTGGCAGCACGCACGTTGCGTGAGGAAATTGCCGTTTCCTGACCTCCTCATGATTCATCCTGCACTGCAACGGAGGCGGGGCGCCGAAAAGCGGATATCGGGACCGGTGTCCGCTTTTTGTTTTACGGTCATGGACCGATTAAGCGACTGCACACACGCCGGAATTGCTAGAATGGCGCATTGCCGATTCTGCCGCGCAATCCGTTGCAACGGCACAGGATCTCCCTTGTCATTCTCTCCAAGAAACTCCCTATGCTGAGTTACCGCCATGGCTTCCACGCCGGCAATCACGCCGACGTACTCAAGCACCTTGTTCTGATTCAGTTGCTGAAATACCTGAACCAGAAGGACACGCCGTACATGTACATCGATACCCATTCGGGAGCCGGCGTGTACGCGCTCGACAGCGGTTATGCAACCAAGAACGCAGAATTCGAAACCGGTATCGCCAGGTTGTGGGAACGCAAGGATCTGCCACCGGCACTGGCCGATTACGTGGATGTGGTGAAGGCGCTGAATCCGAGCGGCAAGATGCGCTATTACCCTGGTTCGCCGTACTGTGCCGATGCCGTCATGCGAGAGCAGGACAGACTGCGTCTGTTCGAACTGCATCCGAGCGATGTCAAACTGCTGGCCGATAATTTCCGCAAGCTGGAAGCACATGCGGCGGAACAGGGCAAGCGCCCGACCGTGCGCGGCAAGCGCGTGATGATCGAAAAGAGCAACGGCTTTGTCGGCATGAAGGCCTTGGTGCCGCCGCCGTCGCGACGTGCCCTGGTACTGATTGATCCGCCATACGAAGACAAGACTGATTACCGCAGTACGACGACTGCCGTTGCCGAAGGATTGACACGTTTTGCCACCGGCACGTATGCAGTCTGGTATCCGGTGCTGAACCGTATGGAGTCGCGGCAGTTGCCGGAGAAGTTGAAGAAGATTCCTTCCAATGGCTGGCTGAATGTGACGTTGTCGGTTTCGTCGCCGTCACCAGATGGTTTCGGCCTGCACAGCAGCGGCATGTTCATTCACAATCCGCCGTGGACGCTGGAAGCCACGCTGCGTGAATTGATGCCTTACCTCGTTTCTACATTGGGCACGGATGGCGGCGCCGGCTTTACACTGGAAAGCGGCCAGACCGCAGCAACCGCGCGGCGCAAATCATCTGATTGACGATTCAGTCAGGTGCGCGACGAATGTGCGAGTGGATATAAATATTTGTGATCAATTTATCACCAGTCTTTTAAAACTTGCCTTTTGGAAATGACGGCGGAATAATGGTGCATCCGGTTTGCAGTTTTGCATCGATGGCGCGCATGTTTCGCATAGGCTTTATCGGTCACGCTGTACGGTCTTAAAAGAAAAAACAGGGACGTGATTCGGTCGATCGCGCGTCCCGCTGGAATGAGACAACCATCTGATGATCACCGGAATCGATCAGCACTCGCCTGATAATCACCCTCGTGCGAAAGAATTCTTTCTTGCACGCCAGCCCATATTGAACAGCAATGAAAACCTGGTGGCGTACGAGCTGCTGTTTCGTCGCGCGTCGGTCGGCCCGGCAAATGTGGTCGATGATCTGGCGGCCACTGCTTCCGTGATTGCGCATGCGTCCGAACTTGGCATCGTCAACGTGATCGGCGGCGCACTGGGTTTCTTCAATGTCGATGCGGCCGTGCTGATGTGCGACGTCGTCAATTTCCTGCCACGCGACAAGGTCGTGCTGGAAATTCTTGAAACGGTCGAGGTCACGCCGGAACTGGTTGCGCGTGTCTCGGAGCTGGCAGCGCAGGGCTTTACCTTCGCGCTTGACGACGTGACTTGTTGCAACGACGGGCTGCAGCAATTGCTGCCGTTGGTGAAGATCATCAAGATCGATATTACCGGCATGGACGAAGACGAGTTGACACGTTTGGCCAGCCATTTCAGATGCGAAAGCAAGCTGCTGCTCGCAGAGAAGGTCGAGACCATCGAACAGTTTCGTATCTGCATGAACCTCGGCTTCCATTATTTCCAGGGATATTATTTTGCGCGTCCGGTCATCCTGTCCGGGAAAAAGCTGGCTCCGTCACAAGTAGTGATCATGCAGCTGATGTCGCTGATCGCGTCGGATGCGGATACGACAGAAGTCGAACTCGGCATCAAGAAGGACGCGTCGCTGGCGCTGACATTGCTTCGGCTTGCAAATTCACCGGGTGTCGGCACGACGCAGCGTATCGATTCTCTGGGGCAGGCGCTGACGGTTCTGGGGCGTCGGCAACTGCAGCGCTGGTTGCAGATCATGCTTTACGCCGATAACAAAAGCGGCCACTTCACATCGCCGTTGCTGCAGCTCGCATCGACGCGCGGCAAGCTGCTTGAACTAATCACCGAAAAACTGAGACCTGACAACAGGGCGATGGCCGATACCGCATTCACGGTCGGCATCATGTCGCTGATGGATACGCTGTTCGGCCAGCCGATGGATGAAATCCTTGCGCAGGTTTCCGTTGTTGACGATGTCAGCGATGCGCTGCTGTATCGCAAGGGTTTCTATGGCGATCTGCTCAAGCTCGCTGAATACATCGAGCGTATCGAACAGACCGGTGCATTGCTGATCCCTACATTGCGCAAGCTGGAACTGTCGATCGAAGATCTGTATGCGCTTCAACTGAGTGCTTTCGAATGGAGCAACAACCTTTCCGCTGCCTAGTTCTTCCTGCCGGCGCAGGTCGGCACGCGTAAAATACGGTCATGAACCAGACCGCTCAAAACGACCAGGACGATGAAGACGGTGACTTCGGCGCACCGCCGATTCCCGCCGGCTCGAAAAACTACATGACGCCGCAAGGTCATCAGCGAATGAAAGACGAGCTGCTGAAGCTGATCGACGTCGATCGTCCGGAAGTCGTGCAGATTGTGTCGTGGGCGGCATCCAACGGCGACCGTTCAGAGAATGGCGACTATATCTACGGCAAGCGCCGCCTGCGTCAGATCGACGGCCGCATCCGCTTTCTGACCAAGCGCCTTGATCTCGCGGAAATCGTCGATCCTTCCATCCATTACGGCAGCGATCAGATTTTCTTCGGCGCGACGGTGCGCTACGAGACACAATCCGGTGACGAACACACGGTAACCATTACCGGCATTGATGAACTCGACCCCTTGAATGGAAAAATAAGCTGGATATCGCCTGTGGCACGCGCGTTGACGAAGGCGAGGGAAGGTGATTCGGTAGTATTGAGAACGCCGGGCGGGCTGGAGGAATTGCTGATTCTGGAAGTCAGTTATCCGTCACCGACCTGAAGACAATCCCAAAAGCGCGGCAGAATCGATCGCGTGTAGCAGTAGTTGTTGCGAGAGGGTGGCGCGAATCAGTTCTTGTCGCGCAGCAGGCGCGTCACGCCGGAAATACGTCGCAGGTTACGCATCAGTCGCGCGAGATGGACACGGTCTTCAACCTGTACGGTGAAATGCAGGTGCGTCATCATGTGGTCCTTGTCGTCATCCATGCCGACCTGCGTGATGTTGGCATCGGATTCGCCGATTTCTGCAGCGACGCGTGCCAGAATCCCTTTTTCATTGTGCGCCACCAGCGTGATCCGGCAGTCGAACCGGCGATTGATGTCGGAACCCCACGTCACTTCGATCCAGCGATCCGGTTCTTTCGAACGCAGTCTTCGGGCGGTATCGCAATCCATCGTATGAATCGTCAATCCCTGATCGCGCTTCATCTGACCGACAATGTCGTCGCCCGGAAGCGGCATGCAACATGACGCAAGCTGAACCGATACGCCTTCGCTGCCGTAGATGATGACCGGATCGATTTTCTTTACCACGACTTCGCCATTTGCATCGATCGCAGGGTGGGACACCTGTGTATCGTTTTCAACGATGCCGAGAATGTGACGGGCCACCAGTGCGGCCATGCGTTTGCCGACACCGATATCCGCATACAGATCGTCCAGCGATTTTGCGCTCGATTCGTTCAGCAGACGTTCTGCCACTTGCGGCGACAGTTCCGGTGGCAGGTTGATCGTGTTCAATGCCTGCGACAACAGACGGCGGCCGAGTTCGATCGATTCGGACAAGTTGATCGTGCGCAGATGATGGCGAATGGCGGAGCGCGCCTTGCCGGTGCGGACGAAACTCAGCCAGTTGGGGTTCGGCCGCGATGTCGGTGCAGTGATGATTTCGACGATGTCGCCGTTGCGCAATTCGGTGCGCAGTGGAACCTGCTCGAGATTGATCTTGACGGCGATTGTCTGGTCGCCGATGTCGGTGTGAATCGTGTACGCGAAATCGAGAGCGGTCGCGCCGCGTGGTAACGCGATGATCTTCGATTTCGGCGTGAAAACGTAGACGGAATCCGGGAACAGATCGACCTTCACGTGTTCCAGGAATTCTGCCGAATCGCCGGTCTGTTTCTGGATATCGAGCAGCGATTGCAGCCACGCGTGCGTGCGCTGCTGCAGATCGGACAGGCTGCCTTCGTCATCCTTGTACAGCCAGTGTGCGGCCACGCCGGATTCGGCGACGCGGTGCATGTCCTGCGTGCGGATCTGGAATTCGACCGGCGTGCCGTACGGGCCGATCAATGTCGTGTGCAGCGATTGGTAGCCGTTGAGCTTCGGAATCGCGATGTAATCCTTGAACTTGCCCGGCATCGGCTTGAACAGCGCATGCAAGGTGCCGAGGGCAACGTAGCAATTCGCAAAACTGTCGACGACGATACGAAAGCCGTAAACGTCGAGCACCTGCGAGAACGACAGGTGTTTGCTTTGCATCTTGCGATAGATGCCGTACAACGTTTTTTCGCGACCATACACTTGAACCGGGATGCCGGTTGCTTCCAGTGTGGTACTGACCGATTCCAGAATCTTGCTGACCACTTCGCGACGATTGCCGCGGGCGGCCTTGACGGCTTTGCCGAGCGTCTTGTAACGCATCGGGTACAGATGCGAAAACGCCAGGTCCTGCAATTCACGGTAGATGTTATTCAGGCCGAGACGGTGCGCGATCGGCACATAGACTTCCATCGTCTCGCGGGCGATACGACGCTTCTTGACTGGCGACATCGAGCCGAGCGTGCGCATGTTGTGCAGACGGTCGGCCAGCTTGACGAGAATGACGCGCACATCACGCGCCATCGCCAGCAGCATCTTGCGGAAGTTTTCCGCCTGCGCCTCGATCTGGCTCTGGAATTCGATCTTGTCCAGCTTCGAGAGGCCATCGACCAGCGTCGCGACGGGTGCGCCGAAGCGTTCGATCAGTTCATCCTTCTTGACGTCCTGATCTTCCATCACGTCGTGCAGCAGCGCTGCCATGATGGCTTGTGCGTCGAGTTTCCAGTCGGCGCAGATTTCGGCGACGGCAATCGGATGCGAGATGTACGGTTCGCCGGAGATCCGCATCTGGCCGAGGTGCGCCTCGTCCGAGAAGCGATAGGCTTCCTTGACCTTTTTCAACTCGGCTGGCGTCAGGTATTCGCCCAGCTTGTTGGTCAGGTGCGTGACCGACGCCACGCCGGGAGCGGCAGGCGGGGGATTATTCGTGTGATTTTGCTGCGGAGAGGCCGAGCGGTCTGAAGCCGCTCGGTTGGGAGCGATGGATAGCGTCGAATCTGCAGGTGTCAGGTTCATACCGGTTGCCTGTCGGCCGCATCGCGGTGGAAGTGAGAATACTGATCAGCTTGGGACTTTTTTCAGCATTTCAATCCCGACCTGGCCGGAAGCGATTTCGCGCAGGGCAACGACAGTCGGCTTGTCTTTAGCATCGACTTTCGGCGTATGACCTTGCAGCAATTGGCGAGCGCGATAGGTCGCGGACAGCGTCAGTTGAAAACGATTCGGGATCTGCTTGAGGCAATCTTCAATGGTAATGCGGGCCATATTCGTACTCCTGGTAAAAAACGTATCGGCTGGAATTCAGCTTAAATATCTCAGCTCAAATTGGGATGAATGCCCAGTTGGGCGAACAGAGGTGCGTTCCGGGTTGACTGTTGCGCGAAGCGGCAACGCGTGGCTTTGACAATCGCACTCAACTCGGACAAAGCGGCTGTAAACTCTTGATTGATAATAACATATTCGAACTCGGACGCGTGCGCGATTTCGCCGCCGGCAGCCAGGATGCGACGCGTAATGACATGGGGTTCGTCCTGTCCGCGTTTCTTCAGGCGTTCCTCCAGTGCATCAATCGAGGGAGGAAGGATGAAAATGCCGACTGCGTGAGGAAACTGCTTCTTCACCTGTTGCGCACCTTGCCAGTCGATTTCCAGCAGCACATCGATACCGGCCGCCATCTGATCGGCGATCTGCAGGCGCGAGGTGCCGTAATAATTGCCGAAAACTTCTGCCCATTCGAGGAATTCGTCTGCTTCGCGGCGTGCATTGAAATCATCGATCGAAGTGAAGAAATATTCACGGCCGTTCTGTTCGCCCGGCCGTGGTGGGCGTGTCGTGAAAGAAATGGACAGTTTGATCGCCGGCTCCTGCTGGAGCAGCGCATTTACCAGACTTGATTTTCCTGCGCCCGATGGGGCGACGACAAGAAAGAGGCTGCCGGAAGAAGTGGATTGGTCAGACATCTGCGTCCCTGATCGATGAAATGATTGGAATGATATGAATTGCCGGCGTCTATCGCCAGCTTGTTTTACTCGAGATTCTGCACCTGTTCACGCATTTGTTCGATCAGCAATTTCATTGCCATCGATGCATCGGCCAGTTCCTTGACGGCGGCTTTCGAGCCGACTGTGTTGGCTTCGCGATTCAGTTCCTGCATCATGAAATCCAGTCGTTTGCCGACCTGGCCGCCTTTTTTCAGAATGGCGCGGGTTTCCGACAAATGTGCTGACAGACGCGTCAATTCTTCGGCGACGTCAATGCGAATGCCGTACAGCGTGACTTCCTGACGGATGCGATCGAGTGCTTCCTCGCGTGAAACCGTCGGTGGCGTATTGCCATCCACTGACCTGGTTGCCAGTCCCAACGCCTCTTGCATGCGCTCGGTGGCTTTTTGCTGGAATTGTGCGATGACTTGCGGTATCAGCGGCGTGATGCGTTGCACGATGGCTTCCAGGTCACTGACGCGTGACAACAACATGGTCTGCAATGCGTTGCCTTCACGTGTGCGACTGTCGACAAAAGCATCCATCGTCGCCTGCATCGCGGCGGCGGCGTCGGCTTGCAGCGTATCCTGGCCCAGTTCAGCATCTTCGATGACACCAGGCCAGCGCAGCAGTTCGCCAATGGACAAGGGCGCGGAATCGGTGAATTGTCGGCGCAGATCAGCTTGCAGATTTGCCAACGTATTCAACACCGTGTCATTCAATTTTTGCGTACCGCCGGCAGCGACCTTGCGGCCAAAACTGACGCGACACTCGACCTTGCCACGTGTGATGCGCGCCATCAGCGCTTCGCGCATGACGGGTTCGAGCGCACGCAGATCGTCATTGATGCGAAATTGCAGGTCGAGAAAGCGCGAATTGACGCTTTTGAGTTCGATCGTCAATGTGCCGTTGCCGGTTTCATGCGTGGTGACGGCATAGCCGGTCATGCTGCTGATGGTCAAAATGCGGTTCCTCGTATCTCTTTACAAAGCGGCGATTTATCAACACAATCCAGAACGAACGCCGAACGCCGCCATCAGGCGACTGCGAACGGCATAGAAAAACAGGCAAGATATTTGCCATCCCGCTTTGCCGTGCTGTGTGCATCGGCGTGATCAAAGACTAGGACGACATGGCTGCGCAAAACAATGCTCCGTTGCCGGATGGGCTAGAAATCGCTGGATATCGCATTGTAAAGAAGATTGCGTCTGGCGGGTTCAGTATCGTTTACCTGGCATACGACGAAGACGGCAACGCGGTCGCGATCAAGGAATATCTGCCGAGCTCGCTGGCGTTGCGCCAGCCCGGCGAACTGGTGCCGGCGATTTCTCCGGAAAACCTGCCGATCTTCCGCATCGGGCTCAAATGCTTTTTTGAGGAGGGCCGTGCGCTGGCGAAAATTTCGCATCAGAACGTCGTCAGCGTCACCAATTTTTTTCGCGCCAACGAAACCGTGTACATGGTCATGGGCTACGAGTCCGGCCGTTCGCTGCAGGATCACATTCTGCGTCGTCGCGACAAGGGCGAGAAGCCGCTGGTATCCGAGCGGTTCATCCGCAAGATGTTCAGCCACGTGATGAACGGCCTGCGTGAAGTCCATACAAACAAGCTGCTGCATCTGGACCTGAAACCGGCGAATATTTACCTGCGCGTGGACGGCACGCCGATCCTGCTCGATTTTGGCGCGGCACGACAGACGTTGAAGGCTGACTTGCCGAAGCTGTATCCGATGTATACGCCGGGTTTCGCTGCGCCGGAGTTGTACGTCAAAAACGGGAACCTCGGTCCGTGGACCGACATCTACAGCATCGGCGCATCGATGTTTGCCTGCATGGTCGGCGCGCCACCGCAACCGGCCGATCAGCGCAAACTCAATGACAAGATGGACGGTCATTTCAACAAGCTCGAAGGCGTGTATTCATCCGACCTGATCAAGGTCATCCGCTGGAGCCTGATGCTCGATCCCCTGGAAAGGCCGCAGAGTGTATTCGCATTGCAGAAGGCATTGCGCGAGCCGTTGCAGGATCAGCCGGAAGACCCTCGTTTGCAGCAGGTAACACGCAAGTTGAAGAACATGTTCAGCGGGCTGGGAAGACGGTCGGGCAGCGTTGCCACGACGATTCAGGAACACACGCGCTGATTTATTTGCTGATTCATCCATTGCCGTTCACTTCATACCAATAAGCCTATGCGATTCTCTGTTTATCAAGAAAGCCACATCGGCGGTCGCAAGAACAACCAGGACCGCATGGGCTACAGCTTCACGCGCGATGCACTGTTGCTGCTGGTTGCCGACGGCATGGGCGGCCACATCATGGGTGAAATGGCGGCGCAGATCGCGATGCAGACCATTGCTTCGCTGTTTCAGGAAAACGCCACGCCTTATGTGAAAAAGCCGGAGCGTTTTCTCGAAGACAGCTTCTTCGCCGCGCACCGCGAAATACATCGTTATCGCGCCATCAACAATCTACCGGAAACACCGCGCACCACCATCGTTGCTTGTCTGATCCAGCACAACAACGCGATGTGGGCGCATTGCGGCGATTCACGTTTGTACTGGATGCGCCAAGGGCAGATTCTGGCGCGCACGCGTGACCATTCGCGTATCGAAACGCTGATCGCGCAAGGCAAGGTCGATCCGTCGGAGCGCGATACGCATCCGGACCGCAACAAACTGTTCAACTGCCTCGGCGCACCGAACATGCCGATCGTCGAAATCTCGCGCCGGGCCAGCTTGCAGGCGGGGGACATCATGTTGCTGTGCTCTGACGGCCTGTGGTCGGTTTTACCCGATCACGAACTGGCGCAACGCCTGCACAACAACACGATCGTGCGCGCGGTTCCCGAATTGCTGACGACGGCGACCGGCATCGCCGGCAAGACCGGCGACAATGTCACTGCGCTGGCGATGATGTGGGAGAGCAGTGAAAATCTGCAAGGCAACAGCACGATCACCACGCACACATTGCCGGTCGGCAGCGTCACCACCACGATCCAGGCACCGCGCCATCTCGATCCGGAACCCGTGGACACGTACAATGACTCCGAAATCGAAAAGGCGATCGAGGAAATCCGCAACGCCATCGATAAATCATCCCGAATCACTTCCAGGAATTAACTTCACATGTCGTCTGTCATTCGTCCCAGCGGCCGTGCCGCTGACGCGCTGCGCGCTATCAAAATCACCCGTAACTACACCAAGCACGCTGAAGGCTCGGTCCTCATCGAATGCGGCGATACCAAGGTCATCTGCACCGCCAGCATCGAAGATCGTGTGCCCGGTTTTCTGAAGGGAAAAGGTCAGGGCTGGCTGACTGCCGAATACGGCATGCTGCCGCGTTCGACGCACACCCGCATGGATCGCGAAGCTGCGCGCGGCAAGCAATCCGGGCGTACGCAGGAAATTCAGCGTCTGATCGGTCGTTCGCTCCGCGCTGCATTCGACCTGCAGGCATTCGGCGAGCGGACCCTGCATCTCGATTGCGACGTGATCCAGGCGGACGGCGGAACACGCACGGCCGCCATTACCGGCACGATGGTTGCGGCTTACGATGCCTTCAGCAAATTGTGCGATCAGGATTTGATTGCCGCGATTCCACTCAAGCATTTCGTTGCAGCGATTTCGGTTGGCGTCTATCGCGGTCAGCCGGTTCTGGATCTTGATTACGCTGAAGATTCGGATTGCGATACCGACATGAATATTGTCATGACCGATGCCGGCCACTTCATCGAAGTGCAGGGTACGGCAGAAGGCGCGGCGTTCGATCGCGACGCCATGAATCAGTTGCTTGATCTGGCACAAGACGGCATTCGCGACCTGATCGTGATGCAAAAACAGGTATTGGAGATTGCGGCGTAAAATGCCAAACCGCATGGCGGCTTGCCGGATCGCGCGTTGTTGAATTAAGTTCCACAACGCACATCCTGTTGTAACGCAGTGTCGAACAAGGTGTTCGGCTTCGCACGACCCGGCTGCTTCGCCGGGTTTTGTTTTTTTATGGGTTT
>NZ_DATMTD010000002.1:0-16630 GCF_035565035.1 Oxalicibacterium sp.
TTCCCGGGAAAACGGCGCTCGGCGTGCGATCAGAATTCTTCCCAGCCGTCGTCGCCATCTGCCAGCGCCGGTTTTCTGGCGGGGGCGGCAGGTTTCGCAGCCGGTTTTGCAACAGGCGCCGCCGGTTTGGCCGACACTCGGGGTGCTGCCGGTGTTTCGGCTTTTGCGGCTGGGGCGGCGATCCTGCCTGCTTGAGGGGATGACAGCGCCGGCGCCTGGGCATGGGAATCCATTGCGATCAGCGTCTCGTCATTGTTGATGCGGAAGATGCTGACAGCGCGCGACAGGTCGGTCGCCTGGTCCTGCAGGCTCTGTGCGGCGGCAGCGGCTTCCTCCACCAGTGCGGCATTCTGCTGCGTGATTTCATCCATCTGCGTGATCGCCTGATTGATCTGCTCGATGCCGGAACTCTGTTCCTGGCTGGCGGCAGTGATCTCGCTCATGATGTCGGCCACGCGTTTGACCGAGTTGACGATCTCGTCCATCGTGACGCCGGCCTCATCGACCAGCTTGCTGCCGGCGTCGACCTTGCTGACGGAGTCGCCAATCAGTTCCTTGATTTCCTTGGCGGCACCGGCGCTGCGTTGCGCCAGGCTGCGCACTTCGCTGGCGACGACGGCAAAGCCGCGACCCTGTTCTCCGGCGCGCGCCGCTTCGACGGCGGCGTTCAACGCGAGGATGTTGGTCTGGAACGCGATGCTGTCGATGACGGAAATGATGTCGACGATTTTCTTCGATGACTGGTTGATCGAACCCATCGTGTCCACCACCTGGCTGACGACGCTGCCGCCCTTGATCGCGACTTCGGATGCAGTGAGGACAAGCTGGTTGGCCTGGCGCGCGTTATCGGCATTCTGCCGCACGGTCGAGGTCAGTTCTTCCATCGATGATGCGGTTTCTTCCAGGGAGCCGGCCTGCGATTCGGTGCGGCTGGAAAGATCGGCATTGCCGGTGGCGATTTCGCTGGAGGCAACGGTGATCGTTTCGGTACCGTGGCGCACCGCGCTGACAGTACGCGCCAAGCTGTCGTTCATCTCCTTCAGTGCCTGCAGCAACTGGCCGGTTTCGTTGGTCGACGTCACATGGATGCGTTGCGTGAGGTCGCCGGCGGCGACGCTTTTCGCGACCTGGACCGCTTCATGCAAAGGGCGTGCGATCAGGCGGATCAGCCAGAACGCCATGAAGGCGGCAACGGCGACGCCGAACAGAATGGCCGCGATTGAAATGTTGCGTACCAGTGCGAAACGGTGTTGCGAACTGTCGTACAGCGCCTTCGCTTCATGCAGCTGGATGGCGATCAAGTCGCTGACGCCGGTGCGTACCGGCGTGAACAGTTCTTCCATCGGGCCGTTGACGATTTCAGTCACGCGCAACACGTTGCCGGTGCGCGATGCCTCGATTGCAGGGCGCAGGGCTTTTTCTGTATAGGTCTTGCGGTCTGCGCTGAACTTGTCGGCCACGATCTTTTCTTCCGGTGTCAGCCCGGACGCCATATAGGCCGCAAAGGCAGCGTCCGCTTCTTTCGAACGTTTTTCGATGGCGTCCATTTTCGGAATCACCAGATCGGGGTTGCCATAGATGGACCCTGACAGATCGATCTGGTTCATCATCACGCTGGTGATGACAGTATTCAGATTGCCGACCGGAACGGTGCGATCGTCATAGACGCTTTGCAGCGCCTTGTTGGTGGTGTCGAGCGAGGTCAGCCCGAGCACGCCAGTCGAAACCAGCAGGACGGAAAGGAGTCCCATCACGAACAGCAACAGTGATTTGATTGTTATGTTTTTAAGCATGATTGTCTCGATCTATGCATGGGTGCGTCGTTGCGGCAATCGTGTGTCGTCCGGCGTCTTGTGTGGTTGGCGGAATTGCATTCGCCGCAGGATCGCGGCATCGATGAACGGTCAGGCCGTTTCTTCTACGGTCAGGCCCATTTCTGCGCTGGACATCAACCGGTCGATATCGATCAGGATCAGCATGCGGTCATCGATTGTGCCGATGCCGACGATGTAATCGGTATTCAGTGCGCTGTGCATTTCCGGCGCCGGTCGCACCTGTTCCGGCGTCAGCGTGATGACATCGGAAACGCTGTCGACCACCATGCCGACCACGCGATTGCCGATGTTCAGGATCACGACAACGGTGAACTGGTCGTAGGTCGGCGTGCCGAGATTGAACTTGA
Source organism: Oxalicibacterium sp. (assembly GCF_035565035.1). Lineage (GTDB taxonomy): Bacteria > Pseudomonadota > Gammaproteobacteria > Burkholderiales > Burkholderiaceae_D > Oxalicibacterium. The sequence continues at coordinate 2,183 of NZ_DATMTD010000002.1, forward strand.
TGCGCATGTCGATGATCGGCACGATGATGCCGCGCAGATTGACCACACCCTTGATGAAGTCGGGTGCATTGGCGATGCGGGTCACAACGTCGTAGCCGCGCAACTCCTGCACTTTCTGGATGGACAGGCCGTACTCTTCGTTGCCGAGTCTGAATGACAGTACTTCCAGCGGCGCATCGACCGGTTTGCCGGCGGTCCGCGGTGACTCTGCAATTGCGTTCATGTGCACTCCTTTTACAGTTTGTACTTCCGGCGTTCTGTCGAACGTCTTGTTATCAAACGAAGCAGGCAAGATGGGACGTGAGCCTAGGTTATGTACTGCTGTGCCTATTAGTGGTAACGGCTCGATTTCACCTTAATTAAATCGATGCCTTGCGTCAATACGACGCAGATCGTGCGAAAGTGCATGCGCGGTATCGGGCCATCGACGTTCTCAGAGGGGAAAAAGGAATTTTTCACATGATCATCACGTGCGAGGCACAATCGCAAAATACTGTTAAATCGTATAAATAAATACATGCCTGACGGTTTTGTTGTGATTCATGCATCGCATTGCCTGCCTGCTGGTTATCGATTCATTTTCGGCAAAACGGCTGGAGTAAAATAGCGCGCTGCCGACCGACACAACCCTGGCGGCAGGCGCAGTTTTTACAGGGTTTGCTGGAATCAAGCATGTTGCGATTGACCGATGTTCAACTCCCCCTCGACCATTCCGATGACGACCTCGTCGCCGCGATCATCGCGCGCCTCGGCATTGCGCCGACCGAACTGATCAGCCATACGGTTTTTCGCCGTGGTTACGATGCGCGCAAAAAGAACGCGATCGCGCTGATCTATACGCTGGATATTGAAGTACGCAACGAGGCGCAAGCACTGAAGAAGCTGAAGGGTAACCGTCACGTATCGATCGCGCCGGATACCAGCTACAAATTCGTCGCACAGGCTCCTGCCGGTCTGAAGACGCGGCCGGTCGTGATCGGCTTCGGTCCTTGCGGCATCTTCGCCGCGCTGATTCTGGCGCAGTCGGGTTTCAAGCCGATCGTTCTGGAACGCGGCAAGGTCGTGCGCGAACGCACGAAAGATACGTGGGGCTTGTGGCGCAAGCGCGAGCTGCATCCGGAATCGAACGTGCAGTTCGGCGAAGGCGGTGCCGGCACGTTTTCGGACGGCAAGCTGTGGACGCAGGTCAAGGATCCGAAGCATTACGGTCGCAAGGTACTGACCGAATTCGTCAAGGCCGACGCGCCGCCGGAAATCATGTACGTCAGCAAGCCGCACATCGGCACCTTCCGTCTGGTGAAGATGGTCGAACTGATGCGCGAAGAGATTGTAAAACTCGGCGGCGAGTTTCGTTTCGAAAGCAAGGTCGACGACATTGAAATCGATAATGGCCAGGTGCGCGGCCTGAAACTCGCCGACGGTTCGCACATTGCCACCGATCACGTGGTGCTGGCAATCGGTCACAGTGCGCGCGACACGTTCGAGATGATTCACGCGCGCGGCATCTACATCGAGCCGAAACCGTTCTCGATCGGCTTTCGCATCGAACATCCGCAATCGTTGATCGATGCCTGCCGTTTCGGCGCAAACGCCGGCAACGACGTGCTCGGCGCGGCCGATTACAAGATCGTGCATCACGCCAGCAACGGCCGCTCCGTCTACAGCTTCTGCATGTGTCCGGGCGGCACCGTGGTTGCGGCTGCGTCGGAGCCGGGTCGCGTCGTCACCAACGGCATGAGCCAGTATTCGCGCAATGAGCGCAACGCCAATGCCGGCATCGTGGTCGGCATCACGCCCGACGATTATCCCGGGCACCCACTCGCCGGCATGGAATTCCAGCGGCAGTGGGAATCGAAGGCGTTCGAACTCGGTGGCAGCAACTACGATGCGCCGGGCCAGCTGGTCGGCGACTTCATCGCCAATCGCCCGTCGACGGAATTCGGTTCCGTCATCCCGTCATACAAGCCGGGCGTCAAGCTGGGCGATCTGAATCCGTCGCTGCCGACCTACGTCATCGACGCGATCCGCGAAGCATTGCCTGCGTTTGAGAAACAGATCAAGGGATTCTCGATGAACGATGCGGTGCTGACCGGCATCGAAACGCGCACGTCGTCGCCGATTCGCATCAAGCGTGACGACAACACACTGCAAAGCATCAATACCAAGGGCCTGTATCCGGCCGGTGAAGGCGCGGGTTATGCGGGCGGCATCATGTCGGCGGCGATGGACGGCATCCGCGTGGCGGAAGCCGTTGCGCTCAGCATGGTTGGTCGCGACGCGAAGAAGTGATCATGGCCGGACCGTCAATGTGCGGCTCTCGTGCGCCTTGACTACAGCCAGCCAGATCGCTTGAAGCGGTAATACAGATAACCGCAGACGCCGGCCACCAGCACGACCGCTGCCGGATAGCCGTACTTCCAGTCCAGTTCCGGCATGAACTTGAAGTTCATCCCCCACAAGCCGAAGAACGCGGTGGCAACCGCGAAGATGGCCGCCCATGCAGCGAGCCGCTTGTTCACTTCGCTTTCCTCGATCGTTACCATGGACAGGTTGACCTGGATCGCGGTGGTGATCGTGTCGCGGATGGCGTCGATCAGCGCATTCAGTCGATACAGGTGATCGCCGATGTCGCGAAAATAGTCGCGCGTACCTTCGCAGATCGATGGCACACGCCCGCCATACAGGCGGCCGACCGCTTCCATCAGCGGGGCGACGACATGCTTCATCATCACGACTTCACGTTTCAGTTCATACAGTTGTTCGATGCTGGCGCGTTGCGAACCCGGTTCGAAAATCTTGCCTTCGATGGTTTCCAGTTCCGCTTCCAGCGCTTCCACCACGGGGAAATATCGATCGACGACCGCGTCCATCAGCGCATACAGGACGAACGCCGAGCCCTTGCTTAACTGATGCGGCTCCTGTTCGCAGCGTGCCCGCACGCCGAGAAAACCGTGGCGGCTGCGATTGCGTACCGACAGCACGTAATTTTTGCCGGCGAAGATGTCGAGTTCGCCGATGTGCAGCGTGTCGTCGATCATTTCGGCCGTTTTGACGACGGCAAACAGCGAGTCGCCATACTCCTCGATCTTCGGACGCTGATGACCGTTGCGCGCATCCTCGACCGCCAGTTCGTGAAGATTGAATTCCTGCTGCATCTGCGCCAGTTCGGCAGGGTCGGCATCCATCAACGCCACCCAGACGAAGCAGTTGGGATGCATCAGGTAATCGCTGATCTGATCGACGGTAATATCGGCGAGTTTCTTGCCTTCCTGGTAGGCGACACAGTTGATAAGCATGATCAGGACTCTCCGGAAATGAAATACGATCGCAGCGGACGATGCGCGAGTGTACACGCGCCGTCCATGGTGGCGTCAAGCGTCATCCATGATTGACTGCTCACGGTTGTGTACGTTCCGCCGAAGTGATACAGGCGCTCTGTCGATCGTTGCCGGATGGCTTCTCGCGCATGCAGGAGCGATAACGCTGCACATAAGCGGAAAAGACCGCGCGTCCTTCCGCTGCCGGCAGTGCGGCCAGCCGTTTTGCCAGCGCGCGGCTGGTCTGGAAATGCTGGTAATCGATCGGCGCATCCCAGTCGCCGCCCCAGATGACGAAGCCATGCTCGGCAAACAGCGCAACCACGTCTTCCGCCATGCCCTTGCGCGCGGGTTTGCCCGGACGTTGTTGCAGACGGTTGGCATACCGGCTGCCGGCGTCCGGACTGAACGTTGCCTTGCCGTCCTCGCCGAATTGCAGGAAGGGGTTCTGGACGGGGTTCAAGTCGATTGCGAGACCGTACGCATGCAGCGACGGTGCAGAAGCGCCGATCACCGCGCGATCGTTGAAAGCCGACGAATTGTTGTCGCGCATCGATGCCTGATCGTCACCGTTGTAACGGTTCATCAGCCTTGCGCCGGCAATGGCGAATTTGCGCTTGAGCAGCGCATCGAAAATTGCCTGCACATGTTCGGCCGCTGCCGCCATCACCATGATTTCGCCATCGTTATGCTGACGGCCGTCGAAACCGACGTAGGAAAATCGCACGATGCGCAGTTGATCGCAACGCACCGGCGCGGTCGCATGCATGACGCCGCTGTCGTGCAACGCCCGGCAGGCAGCGTGATCGATGTCGACCAGGCGCGACGACGACTCTGCGGCCTGAGCACCATGAAACAGAACGGCCAATGCCAGAAATGGAAGGAGTCGGCGCAGAATGCAGGAGAAGATAGGCATGGTTCGATAAGGCCGGGACCGCGAAAATGCAATTGTCATTGGAGCAGCACCTTATACCGATTCTTCTGCTTCGACCAGCCATGTGAGGATTGCTGCCGGAATGTCCTGTCCACGGCGTAAAATGGCGGCTTCATTCCGTTCCTTCCGCTGTTGTCTTCATGACCATTCTGCTTTCCACGCTCAACGCCCGCTATACGCACGCCTCGCTCGGCCTGCGCTATCTGCTGGCGAACATGGGCGACTTGCAGCAACAGACAACACTGCAGGAATTCGTCATCGGCGTTCGCACGACGGATGTGGTCGAGCGCCTGTTGACGCACAAGCCGCGCATCATCGGCTTCGGCGTCTATATCTGGAACATCGAGGAAACGACCAAGGTCGTCGCATTGTTGAAGCGCGTCGCGCCGGAAGTGATTGTCGTGCTCGGCGGGCCCGAAGTGTCGTACGAAACAAGCGAGCAGGAAATCGTGAAGCTGGCCGATTACACGGTCACCGGCTGGGGCGACGTCACGTTCCCGCAACTGTGCGGACAGATTCTGAACGGGCCGAAGCCGCTGATGAAAATCCACGCGGGCGTGCAGCCGCCGCTGGCGGACATCAGGCTGCCTTACGACCTGTACAGCGACGAGGACATTGCACATCGCACGCTGTATGTCGAAGCATCGCGCGGCTGTCCGTTCAAATGCGAGTTCTGCCTGTCGGCACTGGACAAGACGGCGTGGCCGTTCGATCTCGACCAGTTTCTCGGCGAGCTGGAATCGCTGCATGCACGTGGCGCGCGGCTGTTCAAGTTCGTCGATCGCACCTTCAACCTGAATATCAAGTCGAGCCTGAAGATCATGCAGTTCTTCCTCGACAAGCTGGCAGCCCATCCCGACGATCCGGTTTATGCGCATTTCGAAGTCGTGCCCGATCATCTGCCGGATGCGCTGAAGGAGGGAATCATGAAATTCCCTGCCGGTACATTGCAGTTCGAAATCGGCATCCAGAGTTTCAATCCCGAGGTACAGGCGCTGGTCAGCCGCAAGCAGAACAATGAAAAAGCGGCGGAAAACATTCGCTGGTTGTGCGAACACTCGCACGCGCATTTGCACGTCGATCTGATTGCGGGTTTGCCTGGCGAAGATGTGGAGAGTTTTGCGCGCGGCTTCGACAAGCTGGTGGCGCTGCAACCGCACGAGATCCAGTTCGGCATCCTGAAGCGCCTGCGCGGTACCCCGATCATTCGTCATACCGACGAATACAAGATGGTGTTCGATCCGTATCCGCCGTACACGATTCTGGCGACCGACCGTATCGATTTTGGCGAGATGCAGCAACTGGTGCGCTTTGCGCGCTACTGGGATCTGATTGCGAACTCCGGACGGTTTGCACACACATTGCCGCTGATCCTGCATCGAGCGGAAGGCGATTCGGCCTTCGCCAATTTCATGCGCCTGTCGAACTGGCTGTACGCGACAACCGACGCGACCAGTCGCATTGCGCTGGAGCGACTGGCCGTGCTGGTGACGCAATGGCTGGTGGAAGAAGGCATGGATGAAAACGATGCGACCACGCTGTTGCGTAGCGACTATGCGGGTCAAGCCAACACGAAGCTCAAGCAGCAGGCGATACGCAAGGCTGAACAGACGGCGTTGCATCGGCAGGCGCGACATCTGGCGGCCTGACCGGTAAACAATGGCGCATGAATGGCGTCATGGAAATGCAGTGAAGAAAGGAAGAGCCGCACACAGGCCGCGCACAAATGCGCAACAAGCAATGATCAGGCAGCCTGCTTGCGCCATGCCTCGATCAATTGCCGGCACGCCGGCGGCAGCGATACAAGCGGTGTCGCTTTCACATGATTGAAGATCATCAGCGCATACAGTTCGGCCAGTCCGTCGACTTCCGGCGATAGTGCGCGTTCTTCGCCGGTGGATGGACGCAACATGCGCCAGTGATTGATGACCTGTTCGAGTTCGGGCAGTGTGATATCCATCAGGGCATTGTACGCGCCGCGAAAACGGCAGTGAAGTCGGCGGCAAGCGCTGCCGTCAGGCAAGATTGCAGAATGAAAACGAACGCATAAGCACACGAACAACAACCGGGAACCGGTTAAAACAAGGGAAGTATCGATGAATATCTTATTGGTGGCGGTCGGTGTCGCGTTCTGGATTGCGGTCTACGCGTTCGCCGTTGTGGTGGCGGTTCACCAGGATGCCCGACGCACAACACTGCCGGTATTGCTGTGTCGTGCGTTTCCGTATCTGTTTACGTTGCTGTTCAATGGCGTGATCGAGTTGCGGTACGAGCGCGGTCTGACCAACTTCGTGTTGTCGATCGCAATGGGTTTTGCACTGACCTGGGTGGTCGTGGCGGTGGCAAGAAGACAATGGCCCAGAGCAAAATAGCTTTCGGGCAACCGGATAAATAAATTCGCCGCGAATCCCGCCGGCATTTGCGTGTCATAATTTTGCGGTCGCGCCGTTTCAGTCGGCGCTTTTTTGTGTCCATGCTTCAGGAGCAATTCTTTCATGCGTCGCACCCGGTTTTTCAAGCACATGCCGACGTCGCAGAGCATCCAGGAAAATCGCTTCCTGAAACCGTTCAGCGCCTATCTGCATCACCATTTTCTCTGGCAGTTCAATCGGCGCGGCGTGGCTGGCGGACTGGCTGTCGGATTATTCGTCGGTATCCTGATTCCGTTCGCGCAAATCCTGTTCGGCGCCATCGGCGCGATTCTCGTGCGCGTCAATCTGCCGGTCGCCGCGTTCGCCACCTTTGCCACCAATCCCTTCACCGTACCGCCGCTGTATTACGCGGCGTACCGGCTCGGCAACCTGATGCTGGGTGACGACGATCCGACGACCATCTCGCTCAATCCCGGCATGGTCAACAAGGTTGCCAACGAGCAGGCCGAAGTCGGCAGCTGGTTTGCCAACATCATCGACTGGGTGCAAAGCGTGGGTCCGCAACTGATGGCCGGACTCGCCGTCATTGCCGTCGTTTCCGCCTTCGTCGGTTACGTGCTGGTCAACGTGATCTGGCATCTGCAGGCGCGCTATCGCTGGCACAAACGCCAGCAACGCCGGGCGTCGCACTGATCGCGGTTGCCCGCGTATTTCGTCACGTCGCAATGCACGTCTTCACTTACGGTTCACTGATGTTTCCGGCGATCTGGCAACGCGTGGTACGCGGTGCGTATCGTTCGGAACCCGCGGTCTTGCACGATCACGCGCGTTTTGCGCTGATCGACGATACCTATCCCGGTGTGGTGCCGGATGTTGCGGCGACAGTGGAAGGTGTGCTGTATCGGGATGTCGACATGGCAGATATCGTGGCGCTGGATGCGTTCGAAGGCAGCGAATACCGACGCGAAACCGTGACCGTCACGCTGGCATCGGGTGCAAGGGCAATGGCCCAGACCTACGTTTTTCTCGCCACGCATCGCCTGTCTGTACATTCGTGGGAGCCGCAGGCATTTCGCATGTCGCGCTTCATCGATACGTACTGCGCAAAAAATCGGCGGACAAGCCGCCGATTGACAGGTTGAATGCGCACGGCAATGCCGCCCGCATTTTCTTCACCTTACTTTTTCTCGTGATCCGAATTGGCGTATGGCGCGTGCAGTTGCACCGGGCGTGACGTCTTTGCGCGCATGCGGATGTTGATCAGTTCGACGATCAGTGCGAAGGCCATCGCCGTGTAGATGTAGCCTTTCGGAACGTGATGACCGAAGCCGTCTGCAATCAGCACGACACCGATCGCGACCAGAAAGGCCAGCGCCAGGATCTTGATCGTCGGGTGATTGGAGACAAAACGTCCGATCGGGCCGGCGAACAGCATCATCATGCCGACCGACAGGATGACGGCGGCCACCATCACTTCGATGTGGTCGACCATGCCGACGGCGGTGATGATCGAATCCAGCGAGAACACCATGTCGATCACCATGATCTGCAGGATGACCGCGGTGAATGTCGCCTTCACGACATTGGACGTATGACCTTCCTCGCCTTCCAGCGACTGATGGATTTCCGCCGTGCTCTTCCAGATCAGGAACAGGCCGCCGGAAATCAGGATCAGGTCGCGTCCGGAAATATCCTGTCCGAGAATCGTGAACAACGGCTCCACCAGTCCGACAATCCACGCCAGTATCATCAGCAGGCCGATGCGCATGAACATCGCGATGAACAGCCCCAGCTTGCGCGCAAACTCGCGCTTTTCCTGCGGCAGTTTGTCTACCAGAATGGAGATGAAGATGATGTTGTCAATGCCGAGCACCAACTCCAGTGCGGTCAGGGTAATCAGGGCCATCCAGGCATGCGGGTCGGATAAGAGTTCTAGCATGGCAGTCTCCGTTGGGTTCGCGATGAAAAAGGTCGGGCGTCAGGTTGGGACGTTTATCTGTGTCGGGCTCGCGTAGTTATATTGATTAAAACCGACAATGCCGCCGATGTTTTGGGCGACATGTTGAATAAACATTAGCAGGTTAAACGGATTGCGCCAATCATGTGTTTGATTCCTGTTAAGGCAAAAAAATCGGCGATGCCTGGGTCACGCCGTCGTCATCGTTGCGCGGTGGCCGAGCCGGTATAATGCCGTCTATTGTTTTCAAGCCGGTTTCGAGTCGTTTTTCATCCGCTTTTGACCGGTGATTGCTTTTAAAATCGTTATTTATCCGTTTCTCTCATTAGGCAGCGCCGTCGCGGCGCGCACCATCCCATGCTCGCAGCACAAAAACAACGCATTACCGAACTCTTTCAAGATGCCGTCGCGCCACTGGTCGCCGGCACCGAACTCAATCCGAACGTCGTGCTGGAACGTCCGCGCGATCCATCTCATGGCGACGTCGCCTGCAATCTCGCGATGCAGATCGCCAAGCCGCTGAAAAAGAATCCGCGCGAAGTCGCGCAAGCGCTGGTCGATGCCGTGCAAGCCAATCCTGCCGGCAAGGATTTGATCGCGTCGGCAGAAATTGCCGGTCCCGGTTTCATCAACCTGCGCCTGACTTCCGCGTCGAAACAGGCAGTCGTCAAGACCGTGCTGCAACAAGGTGCCGACTACGGCAAGAGCAAGCTCGGCAACAACAAGAAGATCGTCGTCGAATTCGTCTCCGCCAATCCGACCGGCCCGCTGCACGTCGGCCACGGTCGTCAGGGCGCGCTCGGCGATGCCTTGTCGGCCGTGTATCAATCGCAAGGTTACGACGTCACGCGCGAGTTCTACTACAACGATGCCGGCGTGCAGATCGCCACGCTGGCGACTTCGGTGCAGGCGCGCGCCAAGGGCCTGAAACCGGGCGTCGAAGGCTGGCCCGAATCCGCCTATAACGGCGACTACATCCAGGACATCGCCAACGATTTCCTCGCGAAGAAAACCGTGGCAGCCAGCGACGGCAAGCCGGTCACCGCCAGCGGCAACGTCGACGATATCGAATCGATCCGCGCCTTCGCCGTCGCCTACCTGCGCCGCGAACAGGATCTGGATTTGCAGGCGTTCGGCATCAAGTTCGACAACTACTATCTGGAATCGTCGCTCTACGCCGACGGCATGGTTGCCAAGACCGTCGACGCGCTGATCAAGGCTGACAAGACTTACGAACAGGACGGCGCGCTGTGGCTGCGCACGACCGACTATCGCGACGACAAGGATCGCGTGATGAAGAAGTCGGACGGCACGTATACGTACTTCGTACCGGACGTCGCGTATCACACCGTCAAGTGGGAACGCGGCTACACGCAGGCGATCAACGTGCAGGGCAGCGACCACCACGGCACCATCGCCCGCGTGCGTGCCGGCTTGCAGGCGCTCGACATGGGCATTCCGCAAGGCTACCCGGACTACGTGCTGCACAAGATGGTCACCGTGATGAAGAACGGCGAGGAAGTGAAGATTTCCAAGCGCGCCGGTTCGTACGTCACGTTGCGCGATCTGATCGAATGGTCGACCGGTGAAACACCGGAAGGCGAAGAACGTGCGTTTCAAGATCGTGACCTTACACGCGGCCGCGATGCCGTGCGTTTCTTCCTCATCTCGCGCAAGGGCGATACCGAGTTCGTGTTTGACGTCGATCTGGCGCTGGCACAATCGGACGAAAATCCGGTCTACTACGTACAATACGCGCACGCCCGGATCTGCTCGGTGCTGAACCAGGCAAAGTGGAACGGCGATGAAGCCGCGCTGGCGAATATCGATCTGTCGCCTCTGACGGCGCCGCGTGAAGCGACGCTGCTGGCGAAACTGGCCGAGTATCCGGAAGTGCTGCAGAAGGCGCTGGAAGAACTCGGCCCGCATCAGGTTGCGTTCTATCTGCGCGATCTGGCAGGCGAACTGCACAGCTACTACAATGCAGAACGCGTGCTGGTCGATGACGAATCATTGAAGATGGCGCGTATTGCACTGCTGGTCGCCACGCGCCACGTGCTGCGCAACGGTCTTTCCCTGCTTGGCGTTTCTGCGCCGGCCCGGATGTAACAGGAAAACGAACACATGACGAATCTCAAAAAGCAGGCCGGCGGCACCTTGCTCGGCCTCATCATCGGTCTGATCATCGGCCTCGGCATTGCGGTCGGCGTGGCGATGGTGATCTCCAAGACACCGCTGCCGTTCACCAACAAGTTCGGCCATTCCGACAAGATCACGCAACCGGCCGGCGACGTCGCCGATCCGAACAAGCCTCTGTATGGCAAAAAAGCCAATGCGCCGGTGCAGCCTGCGGCACCGCAACCGGCGCAGACCGCTCCGGCGCCAACCGTGATCGAAAACACCATCAAGGCACCGCCGGCGCAGAACAATGCGGCCAAGCCGGGCGACGATGAAGACAAGTGGGTGTATTTCCTGCAAGCCGGTGCCTTCCGCGCCAAGGCCGATGCGGAAAGCATGAAAGCCAAGCTCGCGCTGCTCGGCTTCGAGGCGAACGTCTCCGAACGCCCTGCCGATAACGGTGGCGGCACGCTGTATCGCGTACGCATCGGTCCTTTCAGCCAGATGGAAACAATGAACCGGGTACGCAGCAAACTGTCTGATAACGGCGTCGATGTCGCGGTTGTGCGGATCGGCAAGTAAGGCAAATCACTGAAAGGGAAATCATGCGTCTGTTTCAAAAACTGCTGGCGGTTGCAAGTCTGAGTCTGTTTACGGCCATCGCCGGCGCATCGCCGTCCGCGCCGGTCAACGGCACCGATTACCGCACGCTGGAAAAACCGCAGCAAACCGACAGCGGCAAGAAAGTCGAAGTCACCGAATTCTTCTGGTACTCGTGCCCGCATTGCAATGCGCTCGAACCGTCGCTCGAAGCCTGGGTAAAAAAGCAGGGCGACAAGATCGTCTTCAAGCGCGTGCCGGTCATGTTCCGCGACTCCTTCATTCCACAGCAGAAGCTCTATTTCACGCTGGAAGCCATGGGCCTGGTCGATTCGATGCACGCCAAAGTCTTCCGCGCGATCCACGTCGAACGCCAGCAGCTTGATACCGACAAGCAGATCGCCGACTTCATCGCCAAGCAAGGCGTCGACGCCAAGAAGTTTGCCGACGTCTACAACTCCTTCGGCGTGCAAACCAAGGTACAGCGCGCTGCGCAACTGCAGGCTGCGTACAAGATCGACGGCGTACCTGCAGTCGCCATCGATGGCCGCTACCTGACGTCGCCGGCCATCGTCGGCGCGAAGCTGGGCAACCGTCCGGAATCGATGCTGTTCGATGCCACCTTCCAGGTGATGGATTTCCTGGTCGCCAAGTCCGCAAAATAATCGTTATCGCTGCCGCGGCTTTCTCGCGCAGCATGTCGTCATCTCAAGTCCGTTTCTCGCAAGAGGGCGGACTTTTTAATTTGGAACGCTGATGGAACGTACAACAAGGCGTGTCTTCATTACCGGCGCATCCAGCGGACTGGGCGCAGCGCTGGCGCGAGAATATGCAGCGCAGGGCGCAACGCTCGGCCTGGCCGCACGTCGCGGCGTTGCACTGCGTGAACTGGTCGACAGCCTGCCCGGTGCGGAGCGTCATCGCATTTATCCGCTCGACGTCAACGATCACGCAGCGCTGGCAACTGCGGCTGCCGACTTCATTGCCGCATGCGACGGTATCGACATCGTCATCGCCAACGCAGGCGTCTCGCGCGGCACGCTGACCGAATACGTGGAAGACCTGCCCGCTTTCCAGCAAGTGTTTGCCACCAACGTCACCGCAACCGTCGCCACCTTCACGCCATTCATCGCCGCGATGCAGAAGCAGGCTGCAGCCGGCGACACCGGTTGCCGTCTGGTCGGCATCAGCAGCGTCGCCGGCGTGCGTGGTTTGCCGGGCGCCGGTGCCTACAGCGCATCGAAAGCGGCGGTGCGTGTTTATTGCGAATCATTGCGACTGGAAATGATGCAGAGCGGCATCAAGGTCGTCACGATTGCGCCGGGTTACATCGATACGCCGATGACACAGGTGAACACGTATGCGATGCCGTTCCTGATGCCGCCGGAACAGTTTGCCGAACAGGCGGCAGCGACGATCGCTGCCGGCACCAGCTATCGCGTGATTCCGTGGCAGATGGGCGTGATCGCAAAACTGCTGAAGGTGCTGCCGAACTGGCTGTATGACCGGTTGTTCGCCAACGCCCCGCGCAAGACGCGCAAGCCATACTGAACCCGGTATTGAGTTCCGGATCGCATCCGGCAAGAACAACGCATCGACGGCCTCCCCATGACATCCATTGATCTTCTCATTCACGCCCGCTGGATCATCCCGATCGAACCGGCACGGCAGGTGCTTGAGTATTACGCCATCGCCATCGATCAGGGTGCGATCGTCGCGCTGCTGCCGCAAAAAGAAGCGGACGAACGCTATCGCGCCAATCGCACCGTACGACTCGACGACCATGTGCTGCTGCCCGGATTGATCAACGCGCATGGCCATGCCGCGATGACATTGCTGCGCGGCTTTGCCGATGACAAGCCGCTGGACGACTGGCTGAACAATCACGTCTGGCCGGCCGAGAAGAAATGGGTCAATGCCGAATTCGTGCGCGACGGCACCGAACTGGCGATCGCCGAGATGATCAAGAGCGGCACGACCTGCTTCAGCGACATGTATTTCTTCTCCGAAGAAATCGCGCAGGCGGCGGAAGCCGCAAAGATGCGTTGCCAGGTATCGTTCCCGATTCTCGATTTTCCGACGGCGTGGGGCAACGGGCCGGAAGACTATCTCGCCAAGGGTTTGGCGCTGGAAGAAAAGATGCGCACGCATCCGCTCGTTAGCGTCGGCTTCGGCCCGCACGCGCCATACACTGTATCGGATCGCTGGCTGGAAAAAATCGCGGCGCTGGCGCAGGAACGGAACATGACCATGCAGATTCACCTGCACGAAACGGCAGGCGAAGTCGAAGAGTCCTTGCGTCAACATGGCATCCGCCCGATACAACGCGTGATGAACCTCGGTTTGCTGACGCCGCACACGCAATGCGTGCACATGACGCAGATCGACGACAGCGACATCGCACTGCTGCAAAAGACCGGCGCGCACGTCATTCACTGTCCGGAATCGAATCTCAAACTCGCCAGCGGTTTCTGTCCGGTCGATCGCCTGCAGCAAGCCGGCATCAACGTCGCACTCGGCACCGACGGCGCCGCCAGCAACAACGATCTCGACATGTTCGGCGAAATGAAAATGGCCGCGTTACTGGCAAAGACCGTCGGCAACAACGCCGCGGCGCTGGATGCGCACGCGGCCTTGCGCATGGCGACGCTGAACGGCGCAAAGGCGCTCGGCATCGACAAGCTGGTCGGCAGTCTGGAAGTCGGCAAGCGCGCCGACATTGTTGCCGTCGCGCTCAACGATCTGGAATTGCAGCCGGTTTATCACCCGGTTTCACATCTGGTTTATGCGTCGGTGGGGCATCGGGTGACGCATGTGTGGGTGGAGGGGAAGTGTTTGCTCTCGGATCGTAAATTACAAACAGTCGATGAACACGCCGTCAAACTCAAGGTTCAGCGCTGGCAGCGACTATTGCGAGCATGAGTATCGATTCAATGTAAGTGGATATTATGGCGTGCCGGGGGTAGCCCGGCGGCTACTCACTTTTCTTGCTTCGCCAAGAAAAGTAAGCAAAAGAAGGCGACCGCGAAGCCGCTGCCCTTCGGGTTCCCGATTTTGCAGCACCTGAAATGGGAAATGAAAGAACTCGCTTCGCTCAAACAGCTTTCATTTCTAATCCATTTCAGGCACTGCAAAATCGGCAGCGTCAGA
>NZ_DATMTD010000003.1:0-52785 GCF_035565035.1 Oxalicibacterium sp.
TCGATAGACGTGCGCGAACTGATGATCGAAAACCTGTCGATGATCCCCGGGATCGTCGTAACCGGCGTATCCGAGTCCGAAGGCGACGCACTCAGTCAGCTGAACTCGCTGCCGTGCGATATATTGATCGTTGATATCCAGCTGAAAAAAGGAAACGGCATCAATCTGCTGCGTCAGATCTCCGAAAAGAAAAAAGCAGCCAATGCGTTAAAGATCATTTGCAGCAACAATGCGACCGATGTCTTCCGTCGTGTCGGCATGCAATATGGCGTCAACCACTTCTATGACAAGACGTCGGAATTTCCGCAGCTATTCGAATTCCTTAAAGGCCTGAGTCTGGATCAGAGATGTAAAAATCCGGCCTGAATAGCCGGCCGAACGCACTTCCTTACCTTCAGTATTTGATCCTTCCCTGGCAAGCGCCGCCTCCCTGCGCTCTTCGCGTAGTGTTTTCTCCTGTACTGAACTTCCGTTTCGGTTTCACCTGACGATCAGTCGTTGCCTTCTTCCGTGGTTTCTTCCGTCTTTGCGGCCAGGTTGGCATCCGTCTTCGGTATCGTCACCACAATCGTCGTACCACTGCCCTGCGCACCTGACACCTTGACCGATCCGCCCAGATAGGCGGCGCGTTCACGCATGCCGCGCAAGCCGTGCGTCATCACGTTGGTCAGTCTTTCCGGTGCAATGCCGATGCCGTTGTCGCGGATCGTGAGCATGATTTCATCGTCGGTATCGTCGAGAATCACATCGACGCGCGTCGCCTGCGCATGCTTGGCGATGTTGTTCAGCGATTCCTGCACCATGCGGAACAGCGCGATATCGACACGTGGCGCATAGGACAACGCATCATCCGGCAGGCTTGCGTTGCAGGCCATGCCCGAATATTTTTCGAACTCCAGTGCCTGCTCGGCGATCGCCACCTTGATGCCGAACACGTCAAGCTTGTCCGGCCGCAAACCGTTCTGGATGCGGCGCGTGGCATCGGTAATTGAACTCAGCAACGCCTTGATCTTGAGTGAACGTTCAGTGAATCGCGGATCCGCCGGCATCTGCTGGAAGATCAGCGACAGATGCATGTTCAACGCCGTCAGTGCGGACCCCAGATCGTCATGCAATTCGCGTGCAATTGCGCGCTTTTCTTCCTCGCGCGTGGTTTCCAGGTGACCGATCAGTTCGCTGACTTCTGCCGTGCGTGCGGCCACCAGCGCTTCGAGTTGCGTCTCGTGCGCCTTCAGCGTGTCTTCCATGCGCTTGCGCTCGGTGATATCGGTGCTGATGCCGACCAGTCCCATGATCTCGCCTCGCGCATTCAACCACGGCGCCTTGGTCGAATGCAGCGTGCGCACACCGCCGGGGAAATTGACCGTTGTTTCAAACACGCGCGCCCTGCCGCTTTCGAGCACGCTCTGATCCTCCATGCTGACACGTTCGGCGTCGGTCGGATCGGGATACAGGTCTGCATTGCGGAAACCGAGGACCTCAGCGCGCGACTTGTCCAGCAGGCGCAGATTCGCGGGATTGGCAAACACCATGCGTCCTGCGGTGTCCTTGACGAAAATGGCGTCGGGCGTGTTGTCACTGACCGCGCGCAACAAGGCATTGCTTTCTGCCAGAGCCGCTTCGCCTTGCTGGCGTCCTTCATATTCACGGTTAAGCAGGCCGGCAGTGCGGCAGAACATGATGAACAGCAGCGAACTCGCCAGCAGAATCAGAAGCGGCGAAGTCTTGTCCGCATCGTACAGGCCGTACTGCACGCCCCATTTGACGAGGAAATCGAGAATCACGAGCAACAGCAAACTGTTCGGCAACAGGCGCCGCAACAACGGGCCTCCGGGCGATTTGCTGTTCCACAGACTCATCAGGCGATGCGATGGCCGCGCCGACAGAATGCCGAGTGCAATGATCAGGAAGATCACCGATGTAAACGGCATCATCGCCTGCGACGATGGCAAACCCTCGATGGAGATGACGTTGTACAGATGGCCGATCAGCGGGATGCCGGTGACGCCGACAAGAATGAAGGCGCCATATTCCGCCGGATAATGATCGCGCGCCGTACGGTAATCCAGGAACAGCAGGCAGAATCCCGCCAGCATGATGCTGAAAGCGGCAAGCGGCGGCATGTAACGGACATGGGTCTGCACGAACTCTACGGCGAATGCGGGCAATGACTGCAGGTCGATATCGAGATCGAGCAGATAGTGCGACAAGGTCGGCAACGCAATCGCAATTACCAGGCCCGCAAAGATGAAGGCCAAAACGTTCAGCGTGGTTTTCAACCCGCGACGCGAAACACGGAATGCACGCAGTGCCAGTGCGATGCCCACCAGCAGGAATGCCAGTCCGGCATTCGACTTCACGGGCAGAATGTCTGAAAGCCGGTAATCCAGTATCCAATATTGCTGATGCGCGTTGGCGATGGAAATCACGCCCACTGCGACGATAAAGACGGCAGCAAAAAGCGGTGCCAGCAGCACACGATATCCCAGGGATCGGATCATGAATTTGGACTCCGCGGAAGATGAAAATGGATCGCTGAACCGGTTCAACCATCTGGCAATGTGTGCATTACAGTGCCGACAATGCTGCCAGATGCGTCTATATTACACAACGCACATGGCCGTCATTGTCTGCTTTTTCATGCTGCATGCCTACCACCAATACACGCCTTGGCCTTGATATCGGTAGTCAGGAAGCCGTCTGGTTTTTGTCTGTACGACAGAACGTCGAAAACAAGCGTGCATGCCGTCCCGACATTTGTCTGGCCGCCATGCACGCAAAAGGAATCGTCAACCGTAACCGCAATCAGATATTGATTGAGTGAAATGGTTCCTGCCGACGCAAAGGAGAGAGAACCCGCTTCAGAAAATGAAGTAGATCAGAACCAGAACAAACAGGGGAACACCCAGTAGCCACGCAAGAAAATATTTGCCCATCATAATCTCCTCATAAAATTGCCGGGCCGATCGAATTGCGTTAATCGCCTGCGTCGACCTCGACAGAACTGAGCCTCATCGTAACAATCGGCCCGGCAACACGATATAGGAGCGCAACTGATATCGGTGTAGGAAAGCAGGCTGGTTGCGTAGCGGCAATAAACGCACGGGCATTAACGAGATCGACGGCAACTTTCGTCATGGAAAAGACTCTTTACGGATATGCCCGGACCGTGCATCTTTGGTCCATCCAGAAAAGCGGACGGCATCGTGCAATTCATTTCTTCCGATCGGCGCCATGCAGAATTTTCCATCCGCACCCGTTGAGCAATTTTCCGTCTGGCGACGCATGCGTATCGTGGCGACCTGTTCGGTCATGGAATGGTTTGCGCAACGCGGCGGCAGCAAAGGCGCGGCAGTTGCCTTCTACACGCTGTTCTCGATGGCGCCGATTCTGGTGCTGGCGATCGGGATTGCCGGCGCTGTCTTCGGCACGCAAGCGGCACGCGGAGAAATCTTCACCCAACTGCACAGCCTGGTCGGACCCGCCGGCGCACAGGCAATTCAGATGTTGCTCGCCAACGCGCACAGTCCCGACGTCGGCTTTGCGCCGACTCTGGTGGCGATTGGCGCACTGCTGATCGGTGCCACCACCATCTTCGCCGAACTGAAGGACAGCCTCGACCAGATATGGCATGTGCCGATGGCGCGGCAGAACGGCTGGCTCGATGTGCTGCGCGTGCGACTGCTTTCGTTCGGCCTTGTACTTGTACTCGCGTTCCTGCTGCTGGTATCGCTGGTGATCAGCGCAGGTCTCGCCGTGCTGGAACGTTACTGGGACGGCTTCTGGCAGGAGGCTGCATTTCTCCTGCAGCCTTTGTCGAACCTCGTGTCGTTTCTTGTGATCGCCAGCCTGTTCGCCGTTATCTACAAGATGCTGCCGCAGGTCAAACTATCCTGGCGCGATGTATCGATCGGCGCGCTGGGTACCGCTGCATTGTTCAGTCTCGGCGGCAGGTTCGCTGGTGGTGTTGCTGTTGTGGGTGTATTACTCGGCGCAGATTTTCTTTCTCGGCGCGAGCTTCACACGACAGTACGCATTGTGGTTCGGCACGTTGCGACATGACGAAGCAGCCCATAGATCGAACGGTTCACAACCGACCGGTTGACTGCGCAGCACGTGACCACATTGCCTGCATCACGCCTCCTTTTGTCTTTCACGACCTCTCTTCTTTTCTCACATGTAGTGTTTGCAATGACACGTAAATTATTTACACAAAAATAACTAATTATTTTTAAGTCTTTGATTTTTATAGACAAAAATCCTGGCCCTCGTATTGCATAACGATAGGCAGGCATTTTTGCCGCAATGAAAAACGACTTAAGGAGAATCTCATGAATTGGGACGTTATCGAAGGCAACTGGAAGCAGCTTAAAGGCAACGTCAGGGAACAGTGGGGCAAACTCACTGACGACCAGCTCGATACCATTGCCGGCAAGCGCGAACAGCTCTCGGGCAGGATTCAGGAAGCGTATGGCGTGAGCAAGGATGAGGCCGAAAAGCAGATTCGTTCGTTTGAAGAACGCAATCGCGACGACCCGCGTTTCTTGTGATCCGAATCTCTACTCAGATCAACCATAGTTCAGCAACACTTACCCGCATCATTTTCACCACAACAAAAAGGATATACATCATGAAAAAAGCACTCTCAATGATCGTCATCGCTTCGGCAAGCTTCGGCTTCATGACCGCTTCGCACGCTGCTTCTGCAGAGAGCAAGGCTTCGTACGACGCTGCCAAGAAAAGCGCCGACGCCGATTACAAGGCTGCACGCGAAAAATGCGACACGCTGAAAGACAATGCCAAGGACGTCTGCCAGGCAGAAGCCAAGGCCGCTCGTGTGAAAACCACGGCTGAAGCCGAAGCCGCATACAAAGGCACCGACAAGGCACACCAGGAGGCACGCAAGGACATTGCTGATGCCAACTATGAAGTCGCCAAGGAAAAATGTGACGATCTGAAAGGCAATGAAAAAGACGTCTGCCAGAAAGAAGCAAAAGCAGCCAAGGAATCCGCTATTGCTGATGCCAAGGCAGCCAAAAACGTTTCCGAAGCACGTCATGATGCAGCTGCAGACAAAAGAGATGCCAACACAGCCGTGCAAAAGGAAAAATGCGATGCACTGAGCGGTGAAGAGAAATCGCGTTGCATCGGCGCTGCCAACAACATGAAGCGCTAAGCAACACGATTAGCGTGCAGTTTTCACCTGCGGCGTTTTTCGGTACTCACCGCGACGTCTTCAGGTGAACATGCGGCCCCGGCGGATTTCTACCGGGGCCGCATGCATTTCCGATACCGATTTATTTATGCGTCGACATTTGTGCATCAACCAATGCACGGTAAAACGCACTACTGAATTTTCGTCATGAATCTATTGATCTGGATCGCCACCGGTATTGCACTGGGCGGCATCATCGGCTATTTCGCCACAAGTGATCGTCTTGAATATCTGTTGAATGTGGTTTCCGGCATTGTCGGCGCGGTATTGGGCGGTTGCGTGCTGGCGCCGATGTTCGGCACCGGCGCGATCGACATCAACAAGTTCAGCAGCGGAAAACTGATTGCCGCCATTGTCGGCGCATCGATCCTGCTGGCGCTCATCAATCTGGCACACGCGAAAAACGGAGTCGATCGTACTGACTGATCTGCATCAGCCCGGATGAATCATGTCCTTCGGCTGCACCCAGCGATCGAAGTCCTCGCTGCTGACCAGACCCAGCGCCAGTGCGGTTTCCTTCAGGTTGGCTCCCTCCTTGTGCGCCTCTTTCGCAATCCTTGCCGCATTGTCGTAACCGATATGCGGTGCCAGCGCCGTCACCAGCATTAACGAACGCGCCATCAGGTCATCGATGCGCTCACGGTTCGCGGCGATGCCATGCGCACAATGTTCATCGAAACTGTCGATGCCGTCCGCAAGCAGACGCACGCTCTGCAGGAAGTTATGCGCCATCAACGGCTTGAATACATTCAATTCGAAATTGCCGGACGCACCGCCGAAATTCAGTGCCACGTCGTTGCCGAAAACCTGGCAGCACAGCATCGTCACCGCTTCGCTCTGTGTCGGGTTGACCTTGCCCGGCATGATCGAACTGCCCGGCTCGTTTTCCGGAATGCTCAATTCGCCCAGGCCGGAACGCGGACCGGAAGCCAGCCAGCGCACATCATTGGCAATCTTCATCATCGCCGCAGCCAGCGTCTTCATTCCGCCGTGCACCGAAACCAGTGCGTCGTGCGCCGCCAGCGATGCAAACTTGTTGGTCGCGCTGCTGAAGGCAATGCCGGTTCGCTTCGATAATTCGGCTGCGATACGGGTGCCGAATTCCGGATGCGTATTCAAGCCGGTACCGACTGCCGTGCCGCCGGCCGCAAGTTCCTGCAATGGCGGCAGCAACGCGGCAATGCACATTTCGGCATGCGCAAGTTGTGCGACATAGCCGGAGAACTCCTGCCCCAGCGTCAACGGTGTTGCATCCTGCAGATGCGTGCGCCCGATCTTGACGATGTCTGCAAATTCTTCGGCCTTGCCGTGCAGGGTGCTGCGCAATTTTCTGATTGTCGGCAGCAAGCGATTGCTTACGCCAAATGCTGCAGCGACATAGATCGCCGTCGGGAAAATATCGTTCGAAGACTGGCCGAGATTGACGTCGTCATTCGGATGGATCAGACGCTTGCTGCCGCGCTCGCCGCCCATCAGCTCGGACGCACGATTCGCCAGCACTTCATTCATGTTCATGTTGCTCTGCGTACCGGAACCTGTTTGCCAGACTGCCAGCGGAAATTCCTGCGGATGCTTGCCGGCGATTACCTCGTCGGCCGCCGCAATGATGGCTTCCGCCTTTTTCTCGTCCAATCGTTTCAGATTGCGATTCACCACCGCCGCTGCACGCTTGACCTCCGCCAGCGCAACAATCAGCTCCGGCGGCATCTTCTCCGTCGAAATCCGGAAGTGCATCAGCGAACGTTGCGTCTGCGCTCCCCACAGGCGATCGTTATCGACCTCGATCGGTCCGAAAGTATCGCGTTCGGTGCGTACGGCCATGACTGTCTCCTCATGCGGTTTTTTGCACAAGATAGCAAACAATCTGCACCCATGCCGGAAGCGACGTTTTTCATGTCCGTCAACGCTTGTGAAGTGACAGCAAGTGCGACCGCATCGCTGAATTACAGAGACAAAAAAACCGGCGTTACGCCGGTTTTTTATTACGCAAATTACATAGAAACGTACAGCTTTTTAACCGCAACCTCTAACGCAACGCCAACATCGACTCCTGCAGTTTGAACACACTGACGACCTGCGCCAGATTGGCAGCCTGATCCTTCATCGAATCGGCCGCAGCCGCCGCTTCTTCAACCAGTGCAGCATTCTGCTGCGTGACCTGATCCATCTGCATGACTGCCTGATTGACCTGTTCGATGCCGGCGCTCTGTTCCTGACTGGCCGCCATGATTTCGCCCATGATATCGGTCACGTGTCTGACGCTGTCGACAAGTTCATTCATCGTGACGCCGGCTTCCTGAACCAGTTTGCTACCCGTATCGACTTTTTCGACCGAATCGCCGATCAGCGACTTGATTTCCTTCGCAGCAGCGGCCGAGCGCTGTGCGAGGTTGCGTACTTCGCTGGCGACAACGGCAAAGCCGCGCCCCTGTTCGCCGGCACGCGCCGCCTCGACTGCGGCATTCAACGCGAGAATGTTGGTCTGGAATGCAATGCCATCGATAACACCGATGATGTCGACGATCTTCTTCGACGAGTCGTTGATCGATCCCATCGTGACCACGACCTGGGAAACGACATTGCCGCCCTTGACCGCAACTTCGGAAGCCGACACGGCAAGCTGATTGGCCTGGCGTGCGTTGTCCGCATTCTGGCGGACGGTGGAAGTCAGTTCCTCCATCGACGACGCCGTTTCTTCCAGCGAACTTGCCTGTTCTTCGGTGCGGCTGGACAGATCCAGGTTACCGGTGGCGATCTGTGTCGATGCCGTCGCAATCGTTTGCGTACTGGTGCGGACCTCGGACACGATACGCACCAGACTTTCCGTCATTCTCTTCAATGCGTGCAGCAACTGGCCGATTTCGTCGGTGGAACGGATCGTGACGACATGCGTCAGATCGCCTTGTGCAACGCGTTCCGCCAGATTCAACGCCTCGCGCAACGAACGTCCGATACCGGTAATCAGCCAGATGCCGAAAGCGGCACCGATCAGCACACCAACAACAATTACCGAAATGGAACCGATGCGCACCTTGGCATAGCGCGACTGAGCGTTATCGTATTCACCTTTGGCAACCGTCAATTGCAGCTGCACCAGCGCTTTCATGTCCTGATGCGCTGCCGCATACGAACTGTTCATCGGACCGTGCAGAATATCCGATGCGGTTTTGACATCGCGTGCGCGCATGGCAGCGAGCGCCGGTTTCAATCCGGTGTTGACGAATCGGGTACGGCTCTCGATGAATTTCTCCGCCAGCGCCTTTTCGTCAGGCGTCAGGTAGGTGCCCATATAGACCTTCCACAGACCGCTGATGCTTTCTATGCGCTTGTCTATGTTGGCAACGGCGGCATCGAACTTCTGCGGATCATCCGTCAATGAAGAAGCGATCTCGATCTGATTCTGCTGCATCAGGATGTTGATATCACCCAGTTGCTGCAATGGCACCACACGATCTTCGTAGACGGTTTCCAGCGACGCATTGCTGGCGGAAAGGTTGATGAGTCCGAGTACGCCCATCGCAACAGAGAGCAGGCATAGAAAGCCAATGACGAAGATCAGGCGTGCCTTGATCGTAATGTTATTCAGCATGGAAGGTTCCGTATGAAGTTAAAAACGCTATCAGATCGGCAATGAGCGCTTGATCGATGCGACATGCCACACTGTCTTGTATCGACAGAAGGCGAACTTCCTTGAGAACATTTTCATTGCATGACGCATCGTCAATTTTGTTGTCAATTGACCGCACAATAACAGTGCAATGGCCATGTGAAAAAGACAGATCAACGTGATTGGATGATCGCCAGTCCGCTTAATTTTTCGACAGCGTGATCCAGGAACGCACGCAATTTGGGTGCCATGTGACGCGTGCCGGAGACAACCAGTTGCACCGGCAGCGGTGCAGGTTCGTATGCAGACAATAATCGCACCAGCGTGCCGTTCGCGAGGTCGTCGGCAACCTGATACGACAACGCACGCGTCAGGCCACGCCCCGCTTTTGCGGCGAGCAGCGCCGCGTCGATTTCGTTGACGATCAGACGCGGCGTCAGTTGCACCGGCCGCTCTTTTCCTTCATGTCGAAAACGCCATTCGAGGGCAGTCAATCTACCGGATGTAAAAATCACATCGTGCTGCGGCAGATCGGCCGGTGTTTTCGGCTTGCCGCGACGTGCAAGATAATCGGGACTGGCAACCAGCATCCGGCGTACCGAGCCGACACGACGCGCGACGAGTGTTGTGTCGGCCAGCGCACCAATTCGGAGCGCGACATCCAGACCTTCTTCGATCATGTCGAGATTGCGATCGCTTAACACCATCTCTACCTGCATCTCCGGATACAGATCGAGATAACTGTTCACGATCGGCGCCACGTGACGACGACCGAAAACCAGCGGCGCCGTCACGCGCAGACTGCCGCGCAATGGGGCATTTGCATCTTCGCGCACGGCGTTTTCGTAATCCGTCAGCACCTGGCGCGCCAGACCGGCCAGGCGCATGCCGGCTTCGGTCGCCGCCAGATGACGCGTCGTTCGCTCAACCAGCCGCGTACCGACGCGTTGTTCAAGCGACGACAGCAGGCGTGTTACCGCAGGCGGTGAGCGACGCAGCTTGCGGCTGGCACCGATCAGGCTGCCGGTATCGAGAATCGCGATAAAGACTTCCAGTTCGTCGAGACGATCCACAATTATTCCTTTTTATGAAATAGTGAATTGCATATTTACGTAATTTACTTCATTTACTGGAATATATACGATGAGGTCTGTTCTTCACAAAAAGGATTTTCGCCATGAATACCATCAAGCTGTACGGCACACCGCTCTCCGGCCACTGTCATCGCGTGTCGATGCTGCTCGACATGCTGCAACTCTCGTATGAATACATCGAGTCCGCCGGCGCACGCCAGACCCCGGAATTTCTGAAACTCAATCCGCTTGGCCAGGTTCCGGTTCTGACCGATGGCGATCTGGTGCTGTGCGACAGCAACGCGATTCTTGTTTATCTTGTCAAACGTTATGCGGCAGACAGTGCCTGGCTGTCCGCCGATACGGTGGAGGCTGCGCACATCCAACGCTGGCTGTCGATTGCCGCCGGCGAAGTGCGATACGGCCCGGCCAGTGCACGCATGACCAGCCTGTGGAAGCTGAAGGGTGAAGTCGATATCGAACTGGCATCGGCCATCGCCGCAAAATTGTTGCGTGTCATGAATGCGCATCTCGCCGATCGCAACTGGCTGGCTACTGCACAGCCGACCATAGCCGATCTCGCCTGCTATTCCTATATCGCTCACGCATCTGAAGGTCGTATCTCGCTGGAGCCGTATCCCGCCGTACGCGCCTGGCTGAAACGCGTGGAAGGCTTGCCGCAGTTTCGCCCAATGCCGACATCCGTCGTGCCATCCGCATCATGAGCACGCCTGCGGTCAAGCCTGCGCCATTTCATTCCGGCGAACTGCTGGCACAACAACTCGCTGGCGGCGGCCCGCGCGGATTTGCCATTCGCGACGCGATGCCGGATCAGCACCGCGATTTTTTTGCGATGCTGCGCTACATGCTGGTTGCCACACTGGACAATGATGGATGGCCGACAGCCGCCATTGTGACTGGACAACCTGGCTTCATATCATCTCCAGAAATCGATCAACTGTCGATCGGCAACGATGCCAATTGGCTGGAGGGCATCAAGCCCTTGCTGACGCAAGGAAAACCAGTGGGCATGCTTGGCATCGACTTGAGTAATCGTCGACGCAATCGTGTCAATGGCGTGATCGATCATATCGATGACGAGGGCATGCATCTGCGTGTCACCCAATCGTTTGGTAATTGTCCAAAGTACATACAAGTGCGCGAGGTCGAAGACGCAATCAATGCCACGTTGATCGAGAGACAGCCGTTTGTCTCGCTTGATAACAAGGCACACGCCATGATTGCCAATGCGGATACGCTTTTTGTTGCCACTGGTTCTGGTACTGACGTGATGGCGGAAGGCGGTATTGATATATCGCATAAAGGTGGCCGCCCCGGATTCATCCGGATCGACCATAACGTGTTGACGATTCCGGATTTTATCGGGAATCGGTATTTCAACACCCTCGGGAACATATTGATTGATCCACGCAGTGCAATCCTGATCGTAGATTTTGCCAGCGGTGATGTATTACACCTGCAAGGTCGAGCCGAAGTACTGTGGCATTCCGATGAAACGCAACAAATTATCGGTGCACAACGGCTATGGCGTTTTCATATAGAACGTGGCTGGCATGCTGAACGCGCAGTAGCACTGCATTGGCACCTGAAAGAATTTGCATCGACAACAGAAGCAACAGGAATCTGGACAAAAGCAAGCACAAATATTTGAACAATTAAAATAAAAGTTGACTTTGATTTCTGAATGATCTTTAATTTCTGTAACAACAGAAATTAAAGAAATCATGGAACTCAGCTCAACAATGCAAAAGTACGTGCTTCACTGGGGCGAAATGGGTACCCGTTGGGGTGTCAATCGCACCGTCGCGCAAATCCATGCATTACTCTTCCTCTCCAACGTTCCGCTGCCAGCCGAAGATATCGCCGATACACTTGGAGTTGCACGCTCTAATGTCAGCAACAGTCTGAAAGAACTGCAAAGCTGGAACCTGATTCGTATCACCCATCTGGCAGGTGACAGACGTGATCATTTCACCGCCCTGCAGGACGTGTGGGAAATCTTTCGCGTCATCATGGAAGAGCGAAAACGCCGCGAAATCGATCCCACCTTGACGGTGCTGCGTGAATGCATGATCGACGCCGAGAAAGACAAATCCCTGGAGGCTCCCACTCGTGCGCGCATGGAACAAGCGCTGGAGTTCATGGAAATGCTGACCGATACCTACGACGATTACAAGCACCTTTCTCCCGACACATTGAAACGATTCTTGAAGATGGGCGGTAAAGTTGCCCAACTCCTCGGATCGGACAACAAGGCGAAGAAATCATGAGCACTCCTGAATTAACACTTTTTTATGACGGGCAATGCCCGTTTTGTGCAGCAGAGATGAAACGCCTTCGTAGTTGGAATAAATCAGGAAAACTTGGTTTCGTCGATATCTCATTACCGCATTTCGATGTCACTTCCGTTGGCGTAACGATGGAAGCATTGAATCGTGAGTTGCACAGTCTGACCGTCGACGGCAAGCTCCTGGTCGGCATCGACAGCATGCTGGCCGCCTACACACTGGTGAATCGAAGCTGGCTTGTTTTCCCTCTCCGAATCAAACCATTACGTCCGCTACTGTCCACGCTATATCGTCAGTTTGCCCGCAACCGCTATCGTTTTTCGGCGCTGTTGGGCTACAAGCCAATTCCACGCTGCGAGAACGATGTATGCCGCCATACCGGAAATCCTTTTTTCGATAAATAGACAATCCGATGGAGACGGCAATGCATTCAATCAATGGAAGAACATGGGTTGTCAGATGGATGTATGCAGTGGCGATCGTTCATCTTCTGGTCGGATTCGCTTTACCGTGGATAGGAAACCTGCCGGTTTTCGACTCCTATCACCGCACAGTCGAAAACGTTTTCTGGACGAACGGTGCGCCTGAAAGTGCGCGCGCTCAACAAATCTGGTGGATCAGCCTGTTCGGGCCAACCATACAAGGATTGTCACTCTGGATGTGGGCGCTAATCTACATCGGCGATCGTCATTGCAGTCGCTTTGCATGGGGCTCGCTATTTATCGGCATTGCAGTTTGGGCACCGCAAGACATGTTAATTTCACTACGCGCAGATGCATGGATCCACGTATGGATCGATTGTTTTGCGTCCATGACGATGCTGCCGCCACTGCTTTGGCTATGGTGGCACGATCGTACCGAATAACCATCACTGCTTCTTCACAGGAGTTCCGCATGAAACAACAAGAAAAAAACGCATGTGTTTCAGAGGGTGAATTATTTCGCAAGATACTCGGCACGGAATGGCAAAAACTGCATCCGGATATTCGTACCCGATTTGTTAAGAATCCCGCACTTGGTAAACTTCTACAATACTCCGGCACCCTGCGCGAACTGACCTGCTCACGGATCGGCAAGCTGCTCGGTTTCATAACGATGCCGATGATCAAGGGTGCCTTGATTCCCTATTCCGACACACATTTCCGGTCGACATCGAGGTGTATTCCAAACCGGGCAGTCCCGCGATTTTCAAGCAGCGCATCTACCATCTGAATGGCCGAAAACCAATTCAGTTCACATCGTATATGCGTGAAAGCCGCAAAGGAGAGGTTCTGGAATATGTCGGCATGGGACTTGGCATGAAACTGCTGATATCGGTGGATGGCAGCGATCTTCACTTCGCCAGCTATGGATATTTCTGGGAAATTTTTGGGATACGCATTCCCTTGCTCGGCATTTTCACGCCAGGAAAAACCTTCCTCTGGCATCGCAATGACAATCCTGATGAGTTCAACATTCGCATAGAAATCAAGCATGCATTGTTTGGCACTACTTTTACACAAGCCGGTACTTTTCAAGATGTTGGCGAACGCATCAAATCGACAAAAGAAATTTTAGAGAAAGAAATACAGATCGTATGAATACGCATCTACTCGCATTGCAATTGATGGCTGCACAGGGATTACTTGGCGCATTCGATACCTTGTATCACCATGAGTTGACCGAGGCATTACCTCAACGATCTAGTGCGCGCCGGGAACTGGCAATCCACGCAACGCGTGCAACCATTTATAGCCTGTTGTTTATCGGCCTCTCTGCATGGCAATGGCACGGAATATGGACAGCAGTCTTGATGATTGTGTTCGCAGTTGAAATTGTATTGACGTTGTGGGATTTCGTCATTGAGGACCGGACACGTCTGCTACCTGCCAGCGAACGCATCACGCACACGATCCTTGCAATCAATGGTGGTGCGTTTATCACTTTATTGGCAATCAATACGCCGACATGGTGGTCGCAGCCAGCCGGTCTGGTATGGACGCCCTATGGATTTCTCAGTATTTTTCTTTTCCTGTGTGGTGTTGGCGTCGGCCTTTCAGGTATTCGCGATGCATTTGCATCAAAGAAAATCTCTCGCAATGATGCGCTTGAACAAAGCACACCAAAAATTCATTTCAGCGATCGCCGCCAGAACGTTCTCGTTACTGGCGCAACCGGATTCATTGGCCAGAATTTGATTCGTGCATTGCTGGCCAATAATCATCACGTCACGATCTTGACTCGTCACCCCAAACAGACGGCATGGTTGTTTGATGGAAAAGTACAATGTGTAGAACACATGAAATATCTACTCTCTAGCGATCGCTTCGATGTCATTGTCAATCTCGCGGGTGCAAGAATATTAGGTTGGCGTTGGACATCTGCGCGCAAAAATGTGTTGCGCAACAGTCGCATCGAATTGACCCAAACAATCATCGATTGGATTGCACGTTCCGAAGTCAAACCGTCACTAATGCTTACTGCATCCGCAATCGGTTATTACGGTATTCAAGCCAAAAACGATAATGCCCCGCTCAGCGAAAGCAGCCCGCCACAATCCATCTTCATGTCAACGCTGTGTCAGGAATGGGAATCGACCGCCGCCAAGGCAGAACAATATGGTGTGCATGTCATTCGGATGCGTTTTGGACTTGTGCTCGGTCATCAAGGTGCGCTGCCGATGATGATGTTGCCAATCAAGCTTGGGATAGGTGGGCGATTAGGTAGAGGAAGTCAGTGGTTCTCATGGATACACGTACAGGATCTGATTCGCGGTATTGCACACCTTTGGCAACTGCATGAGTCCGGCCAACCACAACCATTGGCCGACGCATTTAATTTCACGTCTTCCCAGACGGTTACACAAAAAGAGTTCAACCAGATTTCAGCAAAGACTCTTCATCGTCCGAATTGGTTGCCAACTCCTGGCATATTGATACGTCTGATTTTGGGAGAGCAAGCAGATCTTCTTCTGGAGGGGCAGCGTGTCATTCCAATGAAATTGAATGCGACTGGATTTTCATTCAATTATCCGGATCTGCAATCAGCATTAAAAAGTCTGATTTAAAAACCGATTACTTGATACGCTGTTTTTCCAGCTTGCGCGCCAGCGTGCGGCGATGCATGCCGAGACGACGTGCCGCTTCCGAAATATTGAAATCGGTTTCCGCCAGCACGGCGTGAATGCGCTCCCATTCCAGCGTCTTGATCGACGTTGAACGGTTGGTCACCTCGACATCCGCATTGCCGGCCACATGGCCGAAGGCGGCTTCGATGTCATCGGTATTCGACGGCTTTGCCAGATACTGGCAGGCGCCAAGCTTGATTGCTTCGACCGCGGTATTGATGCTGGCAAAACCGGTCAGTACGACGATCAGCATGTCGGGATTGTGCTGATGCAGCATCTGCACGCAGGCCAGGCCGGATGTGTTGCCGTTCAGTTTGAGATCGACCACCGCATAGCCGGGCGAATGTTGTTCAAGTAGCGTAGCGACTTCATCCAGACTTGCCGCATGCAGCACGCGATACTCGCGCCGCTCGAAAGAGCGAACCAGTGTGCGAGCGAAAGCGGCATCATCCTCGATGATCAGCAACAGGCGTTCATTCTCCATGTTCGTCATCCTCTTCAATCGCAATCGTTGCAAGCGGCAACGTGATTTTTACCAATGCTCCGCCCTCTTCGCGATTCGTTGCAGTGACAGTGCCGCCAAGCGTGCGCGCGACATTGAGCGACAGGAACAGACCGAGTCCGCTACCTGGGCGTCCCTTCGTCGATTGATACGGCTTGCCGAATTGCGACAGCATCGACTGCGCAAAACCCGGGCCAGCATCCCTGACCGTCAGCGTCAGCGAATCGGCTTCGCATTCTGCCTCCATCGACAGCCATTGCGGCGATGCTTCGAGTGCGTTGTCGAGCACGTTGCAGATCATCTGTTTCAATGCAGAGTCGAACACGACGGGCATGTCGCGTTCAATGCGATTGTCGTAGTCGAAAGAAATCACCGGCCTGCTGGCACGCCATTCTTCCGTCAGATCATTGAGGAAGGTATTGATCGTGGTCTTCACCGACGATTCGCCGCGCGCCTCACCGGCCGACAGCAGAATCCCGCTGACGATGGATTTGCAGCGCAGCACCTGCGTCTGCATCTCGCCGATCTCTTCGCGCAGTTCGGCGTTGTTGGCAAATTCCGGCATGCGCCGCCAGTCACCGAGAATCACCGACAGCGTCGACAACGGCGTTCCCAGTTCATGTGCGGCGCCCGACGCCAGCAAACCCATGCGCACGATATGCTCTTCTTCCGTCGCGCGTTGCTGAAGATTTGCCAGTTGCGCATAACCGGTACGCAGATTGCGGCTGATGCGCGTGACGAAGAACACCACCAAGGCCGCATTGATCGCAAAACACAGCAGCGTTCCCTGCACGTAAAGACTGAAATAGCTGTCGCTTTGAGCGTGCGACAACACCAGCGGATCGGAAAATTTCGACAGGCCGGCGAGACAGAGACTCGTAATGGCGACGATGGTCCAGGTCGACCAGGCCTCCAGCAAGACCGCACTGAGAATGACCTGCAGCAGATAGAGGAATGCAAAGGGATTCGTCGTGCCGCCACTAAGGTAGAGCTGGATCGTCAGGCTGGCAACATCGATCAGCAATGCGAGGAAAACTTCGTTGTTGGTAACGACGCGGCGTTCGTGCCAGCGCAACTGGCTGCCGATGTTGAAAGCGATCAGGCAAACCAGCACTTCCAGCATGTGACGCACTGGAAGATTGATGCCGTAGACCATTGTGACGACAGCAATCGTCGTGATCTGACCGATCACGGCAATCCAGCGGAGCTGGATCAATTGCTGCATGTTCTTGTGGCCTGCCGCGGTTTCACCGTGCGCGGCGTTCCACCGTGTTGTCACTTCAGTCGCTGGAATGTCGGTTGTGACTGCCATCTTCGGTTTTCCGGTCTGTCCCATTTGCGCGACGTCTTGCATCACGCATTACCCAAAAAGCGGCACCTGCCACCATCAAGGCTAGAGCATACCAAGTAAGTGCATAAACCAGATGGCTATTGTGAAACGCGATGACCGTCAGCCCGCCGACCGGGCGCACGGTTGATCCCGGTACAACAACCTCACTACCCGCATCCGCGTCGACAAAATAAGGCGCGACCGATTGCAGCTTGCGTGCCGCGGCAATGGCTTGCACGTCGCGCGAATACCAGCGCTCGGCAGTTGGATCGTTGTGACGCAGGAAGCCGCCGCCTGGTTCGCTGATGCGCAGCAAGCCGGTGATCGATACTTCCGGCGAACTTGAGGATGGATTTTCTGCGGAGATATCCGTTGTCGGCAGAATGAAGCCGCGGTTGATCAACACGATACTGCCATCGCGCATGCGCATCGGCGTCAGCAGCCAGTAACCGCTACCGAGATCGGTTACGGCCTGCACTCTTGCGGAAAATTCGGGGAGAAGGGTTCCCGTCAGACGAACGTGCCGGTATTCATCGGATGCTGCAGTCACCTGCGGCCAGAGATCGGGGCCGGGAACCGGCACCGGTGCGGCATGCACGCGTTGTTCAACACGTTCGATCAGCGCCAGTTTCCATTGCAGGCGATAAACCTGCCAGGTTCCCAGTGCAATGAAGCCGGCAAAAAAAACCAGGGCGACAACAGCCAGGCCAACTTTTACAGCAGAGGAACGCGAGTGGTCGGCTTCTGCTGAAACCGTACCGCCCTCACGTTCCCGGCCTATCACGGCATGTCGCTCATCTGATGTGACGGGCTGCTGCCCGACGGCATGTGCATTTCATGCGTCGGATCGGACATCATGCCCGGCATCATGTTGTGGTTCAGGTGATACATGACCCAGATCGAACCGGCCAGCATGATGACCACGACGACGATCGTGAAGACCATGGCCAGCATCGACCAGCCGCCTTCCACTTTCGTGTTCATGTGGAGGAAGTAGATCATGTGGACGACCACCTGCACCGCAGCGAAACCGAGAATGACGATCGCCATCGTGCTCGATTTGTCGATGACCTTGCCCATCACCAGCCAGAATGGAATCGCGGTCAGGATGACGGACAGTACGAAACCGATTGCATAGCTTTTCAGCGAACCATGATTGGCGTGGTCGTCATGACCGTGATGGCCGTGTGCATGATCGGCGTGAGTGTGAGGCGCGCTCATGGCAGGACTCCCATCAGATAGACAAAGGTGAAGACGCCGATCCAGATCACGTCCAGGAAGTGCCAGAACATCGACAGGCACATCAGGCGACGATGGTTTTCCTGAATCAGGCCGTGACGCTTCAACTGGAACAGCAACGTGACGAGCCAGACGATACCGAAGGTGACGTGCAGACCGTGCGTCGCAACCAGTGCGAAGAACGAGGTCAGGAACGCGCTGCGCTGCGGACCGGCACCTTCATGGATCAGGTGATGGAATTCGTACAGTTCCAGTCCCAGGAAGGCCAGACCGAACAGACCGGTGATGACCAGCCAGACCATCGTGCTCTTCAGGTTGTTGCGTTGCGATTCGAGCATCGCGAAGCCGTACGTGATCGACGACAGCAGCAGGAAGGCAGTGTTGATTGCCACCAGCGACAGGTCGAACAATTCGGCACCGGTCGGGCCGCCGGCATAATTGCGTCCCAGCACCGCGTAGGCGGCGAAGAGGCAGGCAAACACCAGGCAATCGCTCATCAGGTACAACCAGAAACCCAGCAGGGTTCCCTGTTCCGGATGATGCTCGTGCACATAGAAACGTGCGCTCGGGTCAGCGCTCATGGCGCCGGCGGAATGTGCAGTAATTTCAGACATGGCTTTCCAGCATACGAGTGCGAAGATCTTCGGTGCGAATGACGTCTTCGACCGGGATGTAGTAATCGCGTTTGTAATTAAAGGTATGGATGATGATTGACGCCAGCATCACGAGGAAACCGGCAGCGGCCACCAGCCACATTTGCCAGATCAGTGCAAAGCCGACACCCGCGCTCATTGCAGCGATGATGAAACCGGCTGCCGTGTTCTTCGGCATGTGGATCGCGGTAAAGCCTTCTTTCGGACGCTTGTAACCCTGCTTCTTCATGTCGGCCCAGGTATCGGCTTCATACACTTTCGGCGTGAACGCGAAGTTGTAATCAGGCGGCGGCGATGACGTCGACCATTCCAGCGTACGGCCATCCCACGGATCGCCGGTCACGTCGCGCAACTTGTCGCGGCGCAGGAAGCTGACACCGAACTGGATGATCATCGAGGCGATACCGCCTGCGATCAGCACCGCACCGACGGCAGCGATCTGGAACCAGATCTGCAGCGACGGATCGTCGAAGTGGCTCATGCGGCGCGTCACACCCATCAGGCCGAGTACGTACAACGGCATGAAGGCGAGATAGAAACCAACAACCCAGCACCAGAACGAGCACTTGCCCCAGAACACGTCGAGCTTGAAGCCGAAGGCTTTCGGGAACCAGTAGTTGATCGCGGCGAACACGCCGAACACCACGCCGCCGATGATCACGTTATGGAAGTGCGCAATCAGGAACAGCGAGTTGTGCAGCACGAAGTCGGCTGGTGGAACCGCCAGCAGCACGCCGGTCATGCCGCCGATCACGAAGGTGATCATGAACGCGATGGTCCACATCATCGGCAGTTCGAAACGGATACGACCGCGGTACATCGTAAACAGCCAGTTGAAGATCTTCGCGCCGGTCGGGATCGAGATGATCATCGTCGTAATGCCGAAGAACGAGTTGACGCTCGCTCCCGAACCCATCGTGAAGAAGTGATGCAACCAGACCAGGTACGACAGGATCGTGATGACGACGGTTGCGTACACCATCGACGTGTAACCGAACAGGCGCTTGGCCGAGAACGTCGACACAACTTCCGAGAACACACCGAACAACGGCAGGATCAGGATGTATACCTCAGGGTGACCCCAGATCCAGATCAGGTTCACGTACATCATGGCGTTACCGCCGAGATCGTTGGTGAAGAAGTTGGTATCCAGCACACGATCCAGCGACAGCATCGCGAGAACGGCGGTCAGAACCGGGAACGCAGCAACGATCAGCACGTTGGTGCACAGCGAGGTCCAGGTGAACACCGGCATCTTCATCAGATCCATGCCAGGGGCACGCATCTTGACGATCGTCACGATCAGGTTGACGCCGGACAGCAAGGTACCGACACCGGCAATCTGCAATGACCAGATGTAGTAATCGACGCCGACGTCCGGGCTGTGCAGGATGCCGGAAAGCGGCGGATATGCCAGCCAGCCGGTCTTTGCAAATTCACCGACGAACAGCGACACCATCACCAGCATTGCACCGAAAGTCGTCATCCAGAAACTGAAGTTGTTCAGGAACGGGAACGCCACGTCGCGCGCACCGATCTGCAGCGGCACCACGTAGTTCATCAGACCGGTCACCAGCGGCATCGCGACGAAGAAAATCATGATCACGCCGTGCGCAGTGAAGATCTGGTCGTAGTGATGCGGCGGCAGGAAGCCGGCGTTGTCACCGAAAGCGATCGCCTGCTGCGCACGCATCATCAGCGCGTCGGCAAAGCCGCGCAGCAGCATGACAAGACCGAGGATCATGTACATGATGCCGATTTTCTTGTGGTCGATGCTGGTGATCCAGTCGCGCCACAGCGGGCCCCAAAGGCGGAACTTGGTAAGCAGCGCGAGAACTGCAACACCGCCAACCGCAACACCGAGGAAGGTGAAGATCAGAATGGGTTCATGGAGTGGAATCGCCTCCCAGCTCAGGCGACCGAAGATGAGCTTCGTCAGATCAGTTTGCATCGTTGTTCTTCAATGAATTGGAAGACGTGCACAGTTGCGCATCGATTTGAGCGATACGTGGTGCGGCCTTGTTATCGAGGAAATTGCGTGCCTCGGCATCGATCTTGATACGGTTTGCGTCGTCGGACATCATCTTGTCCATGCAAACGGTACCTTCCGCTACGCAGCGATTCACGATTGCCTTGTACAGGTCGGAAGCAACCGTACCGTAATAGGTTATCGGTTCACGTTCGCTCGGTTTTTCCAGCTCCGTGTAGATCGCGCGATCCAGGGTACCGCCGTTCGTCCTGGTTTCACTGACCCAGCGATCGAAGTCGGCGACATCCATGCCGTGATACTTGAAGCGCATGTGCGAGAAGCCTGCACCGCTGTAGTTGGCCGAGAAACCTTCGGATTCGACTGCCTTGTTGATGACGGCGTTCAACGTTGTTTCCATGCCCGGCATCGCGTAAATCTGGCCGGCCAGTTCAGGAATGTAGAACGAGTTCATGACTGAAGAAGCCGTGATCTTGAAGCGCACCGGCACGTCGACCGGCATTGCCAGTTCGTTCACCGTTGCAATGCCTTGTTCCGGATAGATGAACAGCCACTTCCAGTCAAGTGCAACGACCTGGATCGTCAGCGGTTCTGCCGCAGAAGAAATCGGACGGTTTTCATCGATGCGATCAAGCGGACGATATGGATCGAGCTTGTGGGTGCTGACCCATGTAACCAGGCCGAGCACGATGATGATCAGCAGCGGAGCGCCCCAGATCACCAGTTCAAGCTTGGTGGAGTGGTCCCAGTCCGGCTCATATTTAGCCGATGTATTGTTTTTCCTGTAGCGCCATGCAAAGATGACTACCAGGGCGATGACGGGAACAATGATCAGCAGCATCAGCAACGTGGAAATCACGATGAGGTCTGCCTGCTGAGCGGCAATATCGCCGGATGGATTCATTACCACCGTGTCGCATCCTGCAAGCAATGCAAGTAGTGGCAAGAGTAACAATCCGCGACGAGTTATCAGAGAAATCATGCGGGCGCATTAACAGAGGTTGAAGGATCGTGCTACTGTAACGTCAATGACGTGTTTTGCCGATTGGACGTTTTGTCCTACCCCGGCCGAATCCGTTGAGCAGCAACGGATTCGACGCGTTGATCATAAAAAGATTGGAGGCGAATACCATGGCTACTACCTATGATGCAGGACATCCTGCCGATAACGCACCACATTCAATCGGCGACGGTCTCCGGAACATCAATGCCCGAGACACACATATCGCCCCAGGTGAAATCGCCATTGGCGTCGTTATCGGACGCACTTCCGAGTATTTCGACTTTTTCGTCTACGCCATCGCATCCGTGCTGGTGTTTCCGTCAGTCTTCTTCCCGTTTGCCGACAAGCTGGAAGGCACGCTGTACGCATTTACCATCTTTGCCTTCGCGTTCATTGCGCGACCGATAGGTACCGTTATCTTCATGACAATCCAGGAACGTTTCAGCCGGGAAGCAAAGCTGACCCTGGCATTGTTCCTGCTGGGCGGCTCCACCGCCGGCATTGCCTTCCTGCCGTCCTATTCCCATATGGGTGTGGCGGCCATCGTCATGTTGTCGGTGCTGCGTATCGGTCAGGGCCTCGCACTTGGCGGATCGTGGGACGGGCTTCCTTCGTTGCTGGCGCTGAACGCCCCTAAAAACAAGCGCGGCTGGTACGCGATGCTCGGCCAGCTTGGCGCCCCGACCGGGTTCATCATTGCGGCCGGCCTGTTTTCGTATCTGTTGCTGGCGCTGTCGAAGGAAGATTTCCTCGACTGGGGCTGGCGTTATCCGTTCTATGTGGCTTTCGCCATCAACGTGGTCGCACTGTTTGCCCGTCTGCGCCTGATTTCGACGCCAGAATACACCCATTTACTGGATGAACGCGAACTGCAGCCGACCAACGTTGTGGAGATGACAAAATCGCAAGGCCGCAACCTGATCATCGGTGCGCTCGCCGCGCTAGCCAGTTATGCGTTGTTCCATGTGGTAACGGTATTCCCGCTGTCGTGGATCAACCTGTATTCGACGCGGTCGCTGAGCCACTTTCTCGTCATTCAGATGATGGGAGCAGGACTGGCAATGGCCGGTATCGTCCTGTCCGGACTGATTGCCGACCGCTTCGGTCGCCGCACCACGCTCGGCACGCTGGCCGCAGCGATTGCGGTATTCAGCGGCTTCGTGCCGACCTTGATGGACGGTGGCGATCTGGGTCAGAACATTTTCATCCTGGTCGGCTTCGCGTTGCTGGGCCTGTCCTACGGTCAGGCTGCGGGCGCAGTGTCCGCCAACTTCCCGGCTCGCTTCCGCTATACCGGCGCGGCGCTCACCTCCGATCTAGCATGGCTGGTCGGTGCCGGTTTTGCGCCGCTGGTCGCACTGGGACTGTCGGCACACTTCGGTCTAGGCTACGTCAGCCTCTACCTGCTGTCGGGCGCGGTCGGCTCACTGGCGGCACTGAGCCTGAACCGGGCACTGGAAATTCGCAACTAATAGATAACAGTAGTAACAACAGTAGAAACTTCCAATAAGTAAGGGCGTTGCAGCAATAACTGCAACGCCCTTTTCTTTTAATGTTTCTACGTTACTTGATCGATCGAATCGGTCACTTGCCTTTTGCCACGCCTGCCTTCAGCTCGATCACCGCATAACCCAGCACGGCCAACGCCAGCGGAATCAGATAATAAATGGCGCGGTACATCAACAAGGCGGCCAGCAATTCGCTGGACGGCATGCGATGCGAAAGCAGCGCGACAAAGACGGCCTCGATCACACCCAGGCCCGCAGGCACGTGCACGATCAGACTGGCAACGACGGTAATCAGGAATACGCACAAGACATCGGTGAATGCGATTTCGCGCTCAAGCAGCAGATAAATTACACTCGCAATGAGCAGCCAGTTCGCGCAGGACATCAGAAGCTGCAGCAGCGCGAAACGCAATCTTTGTATCGTCAGTACATGTCCGCGGACTACCAGGCGCCGCTCGCTGAAAAAGATGCACATCACCAGATAAGCCACGACGGTCGCAAGCAATATCCCGCCCAGCACATGCAGGCCGAGACTGTCGATCTTCCATTGCGGAGGCATTTGCAACGGACTCCACAAAAAGATGAAGCCGGCCACCGCCAGATAACCAAGCCAGTTGGTAAAGATGCTGGTGCCGATGATGCGCGCAATCGCATCCGCATTCAGCCCGTGCCGCGAATACAGCCGATAGCGCATGACCGCCGCGCCGATCAATGAACCCAGATTGAGATTGAACGCATAACTGATAAAAGTGATGCCGGCCACCTCACGCCATCGCAACGCATGCCGCGTCAGATGACGGCCAAGCAGATCGAAACTGCTGTACAAGGCGTAACTGGCGGCTGCCGGAATGGCGGCCAGCCACAAACTCTGCAACGGTCGTTTGCGCACGGCGTCGAACACGTCGCCCCATTGAATTGCACGTGCCTGCGTTACAAGCAGGTAGGCAACCAGCACAAAAAAAGCGGTCTTCGCCACGCGTACCAGCCACGGCCACCACGGCTGTGCTGTCAGACCCTTTCCCTTGCGCGGCCGAATGACGGCTTTGACGCGATCGATGGAGTTGGACGCGCCGCTCATCGGCATGCTTCCCCATCCATCTTTTCCAAATCGATATTCGGGAGCATCTCCTGTGCGGGCGTGACGCGCTGCTGGTGTGCCGGAAGCCAGCCGATCCATGCCGGGTAACGCCGCAGAAAATGAAACAGCACAAAGCTGCGCATCAGGCGCCACCAGCTCGATTCTTTCAGATCATGAATATCTATTTTCTTGCAGCTCTCATCCATCAGACGCTGCAGTTTTTCCGCCAGATGCGCGTTGAATCCGCGATCGCGAATCATCAGGTTCGCTTCCAGATTCAACGACAGACTCAGCGGATCGAGATTGCTGGAACCGACCGTCGCCCATTCGTCATCGACGATCGCGACCTTGCCGTGCAAAGGCCGATCACAGTACTCATAGATTTGCACACCCGCACTCAACAGATAGTGGTAAAGCATGCTGGCCGCGGTTTGCACGATCGGCATGTCTGGATTGCCTTGCAGGATCAGCGACACCTGTACACCCCGCCGCGACGCCTTGCGCAGGTCCTTGAGGAAGGCATAACCGGGAAAGAAATACGCGTTCGCAATCGTCACCCGCTGGCGTGCCAGACGAATCGCCATTCGATAATGCCGTTCGATGTCCGTGGTGTTGCGATCGTTATCGCGCCAGACGAAAGCGGCGAGCGCGTCGCCCGCCGTCGCAGACGATACCGGTGCCGCCGCCTGGCGACGAAACCAGCGGCGCCGCTCTTTTGTCTTCCGGACCGCTGCCAGTGCAAAGTTATGCATGTGCTCGACGATCGGCCCATGGACTTCAACTGAATAATCCTGCTTGGCTTCGGGTCCGAAGTCGGCCAGATGATCGGCGGAAAAATTGATGCCGCCGACAAACGCCACTTCTCCATCGATGACAATCAACTTGCGATGCAAACGGCGGAACAGACGCAAGCGATGAAAAATGCCCGGCGCCGGATCGAACACATGGACGCGCACACCGGCGGCGATCAAGGTAGAAAGAAATTCCTCGGACAAATCCGGCGAACCCCAGCCGTCGATCGTCATGTCCACCTGCACGCCACGTTGCGCGGCTTTCACCAGTGCTGCATGCAAACCGCGACCGACCTTGTCGTCGAACAGGATGAACGTTTCCAGCAGGACTTCGTTGCGCGCAGCGGCAATCGCCTCGAACACGCGCGGGAAAAATTCCTCGCCGTTTTCCAGCAGTTCAATGCTGTTGCCGCTGATCCATCGCTGCT
The DNA here is from genome assembly GCF_035565035.1 of Oxalicibacterium sp. Lineage (GTDB taxonomy): Bacteria > Pseudomonadota > Gammaproteobacteria > Burkholderiales > Burkholderiaceae_D > Oxalicibacterium. Next base: position 25,830 of record NZ_DATMTD010000003.1, read on the forward strand.
TCAATCCGGTCTCCTGATGTTTTTCCGGAATTATCCGGAATCATCGTGTTGAATCTAATGGCAGGCCGATGAAATGTATGTGCGCTGAGTAACAATGACCGGCACCGGGATGGCTGAGCTCCCGGATTGAGCACTTATACAATCATATTGTTGCCGTACTGAATTTCACTCCTTCAGGCGTCGCGCGCAAGAATTGCGCCCGCCTGTTGCAGTGCATCGATTTCCGCTTGTGCATAACCGAGGTCCACCAGCACTTCATGCGTGTGTTCGCCCAGCATTGGCGGTGGGCGGTGCGACAAGCCGCTGCCGCCGGAAAAACGGATCGGCAATCCGATGCCGTTAACCTTGCCGGCGACAGGATGCTCGGTCTGCACCGTCATCCCGCGCGCAACCGTCTGCTCATGCGACAACGCTTCCGCAATTCCCAATACCGGTCCGGCGGGCAATCCGACGGCGTCGAACTCCTGCATCCATGCATCCGTGGTGCGCGTCACCAGTTTTTTGGTCAGCAGTTGCACCAGCGCTTCACGATTGGCCATGCGTCCTGCATTGTCGAGAAAACGCGGATCGGCGGCCAGCGACGGCATCTGCAATACATCCAGCAACCGTTCGTAATTGCTCTGGTTTGCCGCACCGATATTGATCCAGCCATCGCTGGTCGGAAACACCTGATAAGGCGCGCTGGTGGAATTGGCCGAACCCATCTTCGGCAGAATGGTGCCGTCGGCAAAATAATTGGCGGCGGGCCAGTACATCTGCTGCAGTCCCGCCTCGAACAACGAGGTATCGACAATCTGTCCGTGGCCGGTGCGCAGCTTGTTCGCATACGCGGCCGCAATGCCGAGCGCTGCGAGGATGCCGGCGTTGATATCAGCCACCGGCGAGCCGGCCTTGACCGGCGCACGCCCCTCTTCGCCGGTCATGCTCATCATCCCGCTCATGCCCTGTGCAATCAGATCGAAGCCGCCCTTGTCTGCATACGGGCCGGTGCGGCCGAAGCCTGAAATCGAACAGTAGATCAAGCCGGGATTCATTTCCTTCAACGCGTCGTAACCAAGACCGAATTTTTCCATCGTGCCGGCGCGATAGTTTTCGATGACGACATCGGCGTCCTTCAGCAATCGACGCAACACGTCGCGCCCGCCTTCGGTTTTCAGATTGAGGCCGATGCCGCGCTTGTTGCGATTGACGATCATGAAGGATGCCGACTCGCCACATTCCAGCAATGGGGCGAAGCGACGCGAATCGTCGCCATCCGGCGTCTTCTCCACCTTGATCACATCGGCGCCCATGTCGGCCAGCATCATGCCGCAGATGGGGCCGGACATGATATGCGCCAGCTCGATGACGCGCATGCCTTGCAAGGGTCCGCTCATGTCTTGTTCTCCGTTCGATTGTTTGCCGCTTGTCTGCGCTGAGCGCGCACCTGCCAAACCTGTCCAACCTGTCTACTCACCGCTCCAATTCGGCCGCTGTTTTTCCAGGAAGGCTTCGACGCCGATCTTGAAGTCGCGACTGCCGTAGCACAGACGAATCAGATCGCTGCCGTCGGGCAGTCCTGCCTGTGTGACACGACGTATCGCCTCTTTCGACACCTGCATCGTCACCGGCGCGTTGGCAGCCAGCTTCGCGCAGATTGTCGACGCGGCAGCATCGATCGCATCGGCTGCAACGACTTCGGTCACGTAACCTGCTGCATGCAGCTCATCTGCCTGCAGCGTTTCAGCCAGGAGCAACATGCGCTTGGCGCGACCGATACCGAATGCCGCTGTCACGCGTGCGATATTCGCCATCGACAGACAATTACCCAGCGTGCGTGCGATCGGCAGGCCGAAACGCGCGTTCGGTGTGGCAATGCGGAAATCGCAGGCCGTCGCAATCGCCAGACCGCCGCCGATTGCCCAGCCTTCGACGATCGCAACGGTCGGCATCGGCAACGCTTCGATCTGTCCGATGCGTTCATCGACAACGCGCTCGTACGCGACGCCGTCTTCGCCGGTACTGAAACTGCGGAACTGTTCGATGTCGGTGCCGGCCACGAATGCTTCGCCGCCCGCTCCGCGAAACGTGACGACGCGCACCGTGCGGTCGCTGCGCAGGCTTTCGCAAATCGCGCCCAGTTCCGTGTACATCGCCCAGGTCATCGCGTTGCGCGCCTGCGGCCGGTCGAACACGACGGATGCAATGCCGTCGTCGATCGAAAGATGCACACGCCCTGCTTCTGCCGCTCTCTTCTGTACTTGCTGCTCAATCATGGTGCCCCTCTTTGCATTAAGACCACTGCTGTTTGCTTTACGAATCGAACCGTTCGGCCGGTCACGCTTACCGGCTCAATCCACTGGCATCGATCTCCCAGACCGCTTCCACGGTTTCGCCACGGAAGCCGATGTACTGCCGATACAGATTGGCCGTCGGATCGCAATGTCCGGGAATCAGCAGCACCCTGTCGCCGAGGCGATCGCACCGATCGTCGCCAGCAATGTTCAGAATGCCGTGCTCGTCGTTGGCAGCGGTGTAGGTCAAATCGTCAGCGCCGCTGTCCGGCCTCACGATCGGCAAACCCGAATCCACCGCCACGCCCTTGAGTCCGACATCGCACACCGCCATGCCCTTTTTCGCCGTGCTCATGATCGTGGTGGCGATGAACAGGCTGTGCCTCGGAACGAAGCTGCCGGCCCACTCGTTCGAACCGTAAGCAGCGTCCATGAATATGTACGAGCCCGGTTGCAGTTCGGTAAACACGCCGCTCCTCACATCGAATTCAACCGTACCGGTTCCACCGCCGGTCACGACCGGGCAGGCGATGCCGCGCGCCTCCAGAAACTGCACATGCCGTGCCGCCAGTTCCGCCGAACGTCCCGCCGCGGCATGCCGCTCTTCCCATGTCGCCACATGCTGAATGCCGCCGTGATAGGCCTGCACGCCACCAAAACGCAAACCGCCGTAACGCGCCAGCCGGTCGGTCAACGTAACAAGCTCGTCGCTGGTCGATACGCCGCAACGGCCCTGACCGATATCGACTTCCGGCAAGACCGTGATTGCCACGCCGGCCTGCGTCGCTGCCATACCCAATGCGTCGATCTGCGCGATATGATCCACACAGACACTTAATCTGACATGGCGCGCCAGCTCAATCGCCATTGCGACTTTGTCGGCACCGACGAATTCATTACTAATATGAATGTCGCGTATTCCCTGCCGAACGAAGGGGTAAGCCTCACTGGGCTTCTGGCAGCAGATACCGACCGCACCGGCCGCAATCTGTGCAGCCGCAATGGCAGAGCATTTATGCGCTTTTGCATGCGGTCGCAACGCCACATCATGCGATCGGGCCAGTTTTGCCGTTTGCTCTATATTGAATTCAAAAGCATTCAGATCCAGCATCAGGGACGGCGTCCCGACCTGCCGCAACGAATCGCCGATGCGCGTCGCGGGTGGGACCTGGATGCCTGAATATTCCGCCATGAACGACTCCATCAAGAGGTAAGAACAATGCCGCGATCCCGTTTCGGACAAAAGAAAACCGCCATCCGATCGTTGATCGGGTACCGAAGATGACTTTCCGCTTCGACGATTGACATTTTTTTCAAAGTGTATATTGTATTCAATATTCTAAATGCTTTATTTGGAATAGCGGTAACGAAAATGTTTTTCATGAATGCGGATATGCGGAGCAACGGCACGCCAGATGCCATTTCGCCCGTCCGACGCCGACGCGGGATGCAGGCCGGGAGCCACGCATGCCGATGCCGCCGGTGGTCAAAGGATTTGCCCACACAAAAGGAGACAAGCATCATGCAGAAAAATCTTATCCGCCAGCCGATCAAGGTCGGCCTCTTCCTGACAACGATGTGCTGGGCATTAAGCGCAGCAGCCTGGGAGCCGACCAAACCGGTCGAACTGGTTGTGCCGTTCAGCGCCGGCGGAGCCTCCGACCAGATGGCACGCTCGATCCAGGGCATCATCGCCAAACACAATCTGATGAAGCAACCGATCATCGTGACGAACAAGGCCGGTGCCAGCGGAGCCGAAGGCCTGCTCGACATGAAAGCGTCGCCGGGCGATGCCAACAAGATCATCGTGACCTCGTCATCGCTGTATACAACACCGCTGACCACCAACCTGCCGTTCAACTGGCGCGACCTGACGCCGATCGCCGTGGTCGGCATGGACGCCTTCGTGCTGTGGACGAATACGCAGGCGGGCTACAAGACGCCAACCGACTACATCGATGCCGTCAAGAAAAAACCTGAAACCTTCAAGATGGGCGGCACCAGCTCCAAGCGTGAAGATCACATGATCACCACGATGATCGAGAAGAAGACCGGTGCCAAGTTCCTCTACATTCCCTATAAAGGCGGCGGCGAGGCAGCGACGCAATTGTCCGGAGGCCACATCGATTCCAACGTGAACAACCCTTCGGAATCCGTCTCGCAATGGCGTGCGGGCGAACACACTGCCCTGTGCGTGTTCGCGGAAAAACGCATCACCTACACGACCAAGGTGACGGCAACGCAATCCTGGGCCGACATCCCGACCTGCAAGGAAAAAGGTCTCGACGTCAGCTATGAAATGATCCGTATCTTCCTGCTGCCGGGCGGCGTGAAACCGGATCAGGCGCAGTTTTACGTCGACCTGCTGAAGAAGGTCACCGATACGCCGGAATGGAAAGCCTACCTGGAACGCAATGCACTGACGCCGGCGTTCATCACCGGCAGCGCATTGACGGATTTCCTGACCAAGGATGAAAAGCTGCATCGCACCATCATGCAAGACGCTGGCTTCCTCGCCACGAAGTAATTTCTTTTCACCCGGATGCGGCGCGTCTGCGGACGCGTCGCTTCGTACACCAGGAACGCGAACATGAATCATCCTGAACAATCCGCGGAAGAACACGCTTCCTCTTCATCTCCTGCAGTCATCACCGTCCGCTCCATGGAAATCATCGTGGCCATCGCACTCGCATTGGCATCGGCGACGACCATGTGGAGCAATTACCAGTTGGGCGCCGGCTGGAGTTCCTACGGCCCCGAGCCGGGCTATTTTCCGATGCGCCTGGGCGGCATCGTCATGATCGCCTGCTGCTTCGTCCTTTTTCACGCCTTCCGCGACAACGATCGCACACCGTTCCTGGAAGTCGAGCAGGCCAAGCTCGTTGCCGTGATCCTGCTGCCGCTGATCGTCTATGTTTTTGCAATCAAATGGCTGGGCATCTACGTATCGTCCGCGATCTTCATCGGCACCTTCATGTTTTTCCTTGGCAAATTCACGTGGTGGAAATCGATCGCCGTCAGTTCACTGACGATGCTCGCCTTCTTCTACATTTTCGAACTTCAGTTCCGCGTGCCGTTGCCAAAAGGTCCGCTGGAAAGCTGGCTGGGCTATTGAGGAGAACCACATGGAAGAACTCAACTCGCTCATGAACGGCTTCGGCCACGTCCTCAGCTTTCAGAATATCGGCCTGATGTTCGTCGGCATCCTGCTCGGCATCGTCGTCGGCGTGCTGCCGGGACTTGGCGGACCAAACGGCGTCGCCATCCTGCTGCCGCTGACGTTTTCGATGCATCCGACCTCGGCCATCATCCTGCTCTCCTGCATCTACTGGGGCGCATTGTTCGGCGGCGCGATCACGTCGGTGCTGTTCAACATCCCCGGCGAGGCATGGTCGGTGGCCACCACCTTCGATGGCTACCCGCTGGCGCAACAGGGCAAGGCCGGTCAGGCGCTGACGAGTGCCTTCACCGGTTCGTGCTTCGGCGCATTGTTCGGTGTCGTCATCATTACCTTTCTCGCCCCGCTGGTTGCGAAGTTCGCCTTGCGTTTCGGTCCGCCGGAATTCTTTGCGGTCTACTTCCTGACTTTCTGCAGCTTCATCGGCATGGGCAAGGAACCGAAGTCCAAGATCATCATCTCGATGTGCATCGGCTTCATGCTTGCCGCAGTCGGCATGGATACGGTGTCCGGCCAGTTGCGCATGACCTACAACTTCCCTGAACTGCTGCGCGGTTTCGATTTCCTCGTCGCCGTGATCGGGTTGTTCGGTATCAGCGAAATTCTGCTGACGATGGAAGAGGGCCTGGCGTTCAAGGGCAAGAAGGCCGCGATCGATCTGAAGGTCGTGCTGAAAACCTGGGCGATGCTGCCGCGCTACTGGCTGACCCTGCTGCGTTCGTCGATCATCGGTTGCTGGCTCGGCATCACACCGGGTGGCGCAACCGCGGCATCGTTCATGGGCTACGGCATGGCGAAGCGCTTCTCGCGCGATCCCGACTCATTCGGCAAGGGCAATATCGAAGGCGTGCTTGCACCGGAAACGGCCGCGCATGCTGCCGGCACCAGCGCCCTGCTGCCGATGCTGGCGCTCGGCATTCCAGGTTCGGCGACCGCGGCCGTACTGCTCGGTGGCCTGATGATCTGGGGCCTGCAGCCTGGACCGATGCTGTTTGTCGAGCAGAAGGATTTCGTCTGGGGCCTGATCGCAAGCATGTATCTCGGTAACATCGCCGGCCTGCTCGTCGTGCTCAGCACCGTGCCGCTGTTCGCCGCAATCCTGCGCATTCCGTTTTCGATCATCGCGCCGTCCATCATGGTGGTCTGCGCAATCGGCGCCTACACGGTGCACAACGCGCAGTTCGACATCTGGCTGATGGCGATCTTCGGCGTGATCGGCTACATCTTCAAGAAACTGAACTATCCGCTGGCACCGCTGGTGCTTGCGCTGGTGCTTGGCGATCGCGCGGAAGATGCATTCCGTCAGACGATGGTCGGTTCCAGAGGCGCGATGGGCATTTTCTGGAGCAACGGACTGGTCGGCACGATCATGACACTGGGCATGATCGCCCTCCTGTGGCCGATCATCAGCGGCGCGATCGCCATGCTGCGCCAGCGTGCGCACAATAAGGCGCACGCCAACGCCTGACGAGATTCAATGCAAAAAAGCCCGGAGCGATCCGGGCTTTTTTTATTTGACGACTGTGAAAATTATTTCCTGGCTGCTGCAGCGCGCTCTGCTGCTTCGCGTACATCCGCCATTACTGAATCGCGCTTGTCCAGCAAATGCTGGCGCAGGATCGCCGCCAGGCGCTTGCCGTCGCGCGCTTCCAGCGCCTGGATCATTTCGTCATGCTCATGAATCGCGCGATCCCATTTCGATTCCTTGAAATTGGATTTGAAACGCAACGCCAGCAAACGCCGGTTGATCGACAGATAGATTTGGCGCAGCACGGAATTACGTGCCGCTTCATTGATCTTGTTGTGAATCGTCTGGTTGCGGCTGTAGTAACCCGGCAGATCGTTCTGTGCACGGCAGACGATCATCGCGTCGTGCAGTGCCTTGATTTCGGCAATCTCCGCCGGCGAAATGCGTTCGGCCGCCAGTTCTCCGGACAAGGCTTCCAGCCCGCTCATCATCTCGAACGCTTCCCAGATTTCCGTATCGCTCATTTTCGAGACGAAGGCACCGCGATTCGGTTCGATATCGATCAGGCCTTCCGATGCCAGCACCTTCATCGCCTCCCGCAACGGCGTGCGCGAGATGCCGAGACGTTCGCATACTTCGCGCTCGTTGAGCTTCATGCCGGGTGCCAGCACGCCTTCAATGATCAGATTTTGCAAATGTTCGACAACGGTGTCGTGCAGGCGCTGACGCTCCACGCGCGGGAACGCCGGTCCGTTATTGTTCGTTTCGCCACTGGTCAATGTATTTTGCATGCTAAGTCCGGTTTTTGATTTGACATATTTTAATCCAATTACCTTGGCACAACCCAGTTCGTCTGTGGCGTTGGCGATACGGCCTTTTAGCGCCACATATGCCGCATTCCTTCAAGAAAACAAGATGTTTGCCGCAGTTTCAAACCTTGCCTGAGGGACCTTGCAACACAAATAAACCCGCGAGAACCCTTTACTAATCAAAATCCATTTGTTAAAGTATTTTGTATGCAATATTCAATTGTACGCAGTTTCCCTTCAGGAGAATGAAATGTTGAAGCTCGATTTCCATCCCGCCGGTCGCCACTTCCTGCAGATCCCGGGACCAAGCCCAGTACCTGATCGCATCTTGCGTGCAATGAGCTATCCGACCATCGACCACCGCGGACCGGAATTCGGCGCACTTGGCTTGAAGGTCCTGTCCGGCATTCAAAAGATTTTCAAGACCACGCAACCGGTCGTCATCTATCCGGCGTCCGGTACCGGCGCGTGGGAAGCTGCATTGACCAATACGTTGAGTCCTGGCGATCACGTGCTGATGTATGAAACCGGCCACTTCGCCACGCTGTGGAAAAAAATGGCTGAAGCGCTTGGACTCAAGCCGGAATTCATCGGCCTGCCAGGCATTGAAGGCTGGCGTCGCGGTGTACAGGCGGACATGATCGAAGCGCGTCTGCGGGAAGACAAGAACCATGCGATCAAGGCTGTCTGCGTCGTGCATAACGAAACCTCGACCGGCGTCACCTCCAACATCGCTGCCGTGCGCAAGGCGATCGATGCCGCCGGCCACCCTGCGCTGCTGATGGTCGATACCATTTCCGGACTTGCCGCCGCCGATTATCGTCATGATGAATGGGGCGTGGACGTCACCGTTTCGGGTTCGCAAAAAGGCCTGATGCTGCCGCCCGGCATCAGCTTCAACGTGCCGTCGAAAAAAGCGATCGCTGCAGGCAAGAGTGCAAAACTGCCGCGTGCGTTCTGGGACTGGACCGACATCATCGAGATGAACAAGTCAGGCTACTGGCCGTACACGCCGAACACCAACCTGCTGTACGGCCTGCATGAAGCACTCGACATGATTCTCGGCGAAGGCCTCGACAATGTTTTCGCGCGCCATAACCGTCTCGCAGCCGCCTGCCGTCTCGCCGTAAACGCGTGGGGACTGGAAGTGCAATGCGCCGATCCGGCCGTCTATTCGCCTGTGCTGACCGGTGTAATGACGCCGGAAGGCATCGATGCGGACGCGGTGCGCAAGACCATCTACGAACGCTTCGACATGTCGCTCGGCACCGGTCTCGGCAAGATGAAGGGCCGCATGTTCCGCATCGGTCATCTCGGCGAGGCAAACGACCTGACGTTGATGGCGACGCTCGCCGGTTGCGAAATGGGGCTGAAACTCGCCGGCGTGCCGGTCGCCGCCAGCGGCGTTGCGGCCGCGATGGATTATCTGGCACACCAGAAAGTCCCGCCGCTGAAAATCGCTGCCTGATTCGCGACAAACCCTCACGCCCAAGGCGAATCGCATGCTTGCGAAACCTTCACCCGATAGCGCATTGAGCGCGCTGCTGGCGCAATCGCATCGCTCGGGTCGGCCAGTGCCGATCCCGGCGGATCTTGCACCGCCGAATACCGCAGCCGCTTATGCCATTCAGCATGAAGTATTGCGCGCATGCGGACAAACGGTTGCGGGCTGGAAGGTCGGATCGAAATCGCCGAACGGTCATGTACAAGGTTCGGCTCTGCCATCCGATTGCGTGGTACCGGAACCGGCCTATCTGTCGCGCGGCGACTACGCCGTGCTCGGCCTCGAGCTGGAAGTCGCCTTCACCTTCTCCCGCACATTCGAACCGCGCGCAGAAAATTACAGCGATGAAGACGTCATGGCAAGCCTGTTGCAAATGGGTGCTGCGATCGAAATCGTCTGCAGCCGCGTAGCTGGCTGGCCGGATACCGACAAGCTGATCCAGTTGGCCGACATGCAGAACCACGGTGCGCTGATCGTTGGCGAAATGGTTGATTACGATCCAACCTTTTCCTTTCTCTCGCAACCGGCGGAATTGCACGTCGACGCGCGCACCGTCTTTTCCGGTGCCGGCGCCAATCCGGCAGGCGATCCGCGTCGCCTGCTGCCATGGATCGTCAATCACTGCAGCAGGCAGGGCATTGCGCTGACTGCCGGCCATCCTGTCACGACCGGTTCGTACGTCGGCATGCATTTTCCCGATCATGCGGAAACCGTCACAGGTCGTCTCGGCCAGCTGCCGCCCGTACGCCTGATGCTGGTGTGAATGAGGAACGTACGACCGCCACGATTGCCTCGCGACCATTTTCATTTTTTTGCATGCACGTGAATTCGCCGGTTTCATAAAAGGATTACCGCAACATGCCCGTCAAACCCATACACTTCACACCCGGCAAACGTCCTGACGCCAGCCCGCTCGCGCGTCGTCTCGCTGCGGAACTGCGCGGCGACGTCCTGTTCGGCAAGGCCGATCGCGGCCGTTATGCAACCGATGCGTCGATCTATCAGATCATGCCGATCGGCGTCGTGGTGCCGCGCGATCAAGCCGATCTGTTGTTGTGTCTGGATATCGCCCGTTCGGAAAACGCACCGGTGTTGGCGCGAGGCGGCGGCACCAGCCAGTGCGGGCAAACCGTGGGCGAAGCACTCGTCATCGACAGCAGCAAGTGGCTGAACAACGTCATCGATTTCGATCAGCAGAATCGCACGGTTACGGTCGAACCGGGCCTGGTGCTTGACCATCTGAACGCGTGGTTGAAACCATACGGATTATGGTTTCCGGTCGATGTCTCGACCGGTGCGCAGTGCACGATCGGCGGCATGGCGGCGAACAATTCCTGCGGTTCGCGCTCGATCGAGTACGGCAACATGGTGCACAACGTGCTGGCAATCGATGCCGTGCTGGCGGACGGCACGCAAGGACGTTTCGAATCGATCGACGACATGGCGCAAACCACGCGCCTGCAATCTATCGTCAAGAACCTGCAGCGCATTGCGCAGCGCGAGCATGATGAAATCGTGGAACGGGTACCGAAGGTTCTGCGTCGCGTGGCCGGCTACAACATCGACCTGTTCGACTGCCAGAACCCGCTGTCCTACACCGATGACGGCAAGGCCAATCTCGCCCACATTCTGGTCGGCTCCGAAGGTACGCTTGCCTACAGCCGCCAACTGAAACTGAAGCTGTCTCCGCTGCCGAAACACAAAGTGCTCGGCGTCATCAACTTCCCGACCTTCTATCGTGCGATGGATTCGTCGCAGCACATCGTCAAGCTGGCGCCGACCGCTGTCGAACTGGTCGACCGCACGATGATCGATCTGTCGCTGAACAATCCGGCCTTCCGCCCGGTGATCGAGAAAGCATTGATCGGCGATCCGCAGGCGATGCTGCTGGTGGAATTTTCCGGCGACGACAAGGCACAACTCACCGAGCGACTCGCCGCACTCGACGATCTGATGAACGATCTCGGCCTGCCGGGGCTGATTACCGGCATGACGGATGCAGGCGAACAAAAGGCGTTGTGGGATGTCCGCAAGGCCGGCCTCAATATCATGATGAGCATGAAAGGCGACGGCAAGCCGGTTTCCTTCATCGAGGATTGTGCCGTGCCACTGGAACATCTGGCCGAATACACAAGCCGCCTCACCGAAGTCTTCAGCAAATACAAAACCAAAGGTACGTGGTACGCCCATGCCAGCGTCGGCACGTTGCACGTGCGTCCGATTCTCGACATGCGGCGCGACGGTGCCGCCAGCATGCGCGGCATCGCCGAAGAAGCCGCTGCGCTGGTGCGCGAATACAAGGGTGCCTACTCCGGCGAACACGGCGACGGCCTGTGCCGCGGCGAATGGGTGGCGTGGCAATACGGTCCGCGCCTCAATCGCGCCTTCGGCGAGATCAAGGATCTGTTCGATCCCGACAACCGCTTCAATCCCGACAAGATCGTGCGTCCACCGAAGATGGACGACAAGGGTAACTTCCGCTTCGCGCCCGGCTATCGCGAATTGCCGATCGATACGAAGATGGACTGGTCAGCATGGAACGTCAAACGCGATCCGGTCACCGGCGTCGAAAGCGTAACCGGTAGCGGCGAGGATCTGAGCGGCGGCCTGGCGAAGGCAGTCGAGATGTGCAACAACAACGGCCACTGCCGGAAATTCGACGCCGACACAATGTGTCCGAGCTATCGCATCACGAAGGACGAGCGGCACGTCACGCGCGGGCGCGCCAACACATTGCGACTGGCGGTCTCCGGGCAACTCGGCGAGGAAGGTCTGGCCAGTGCCGACGTGAAGGAAACACTCGACCTGTGCGTCTCCTGCAAGGGTTGCAAGCGCGATTGTCCGACCGGCGTCGACATGGCACGCTTCAAGATCGAGGCGCGCGCTGCGTGGGCCGATCGACACGGCCACACGCTGCGCGACAGGATGGTCGCCTTCATGCCGCGCTATGCCCCTTACGCGAGCCGCATTGGCGGTCTGATCGCGCTTGGCGACAAACTGCCCGGCATTTCGGGCCTGTTGAAGAAATGTCTGGGGCTGGCACCGCAGCGTGCCTTCCCCCGCTTCAAGCGATCGTTCCTCGCCGCACATGAACAAGATGCGCAAGAAAATTCAAACGGCAAGGAAGTGCTGTTGTTCGTCGATACGTTCAACAATTACATGGAACCGGAAAATGCCGCCGCCGCCCAAGCCGTGCTGGAAGCGGCCGGTTATACCGTGCGCTTCAATACCCGCAAGGGTGAGCGCCCGTTGTGCTGCGGCCGCACCTATCTGTCAGCCGGCATGGTCGAACAGGCGAAACAGGAAGCACGCCGGACACTGGACGCGCTGATTCCGTATGTTGAACGTGGGGTGGCAATTGTCGGACTGGAACCGTCCTGCCTGCTGTCGCTGCGCGATGAATTCCTGAACTACGGTTATGGCAACGAAGCGCGCAAGCTGGCCGACAATGCTTTCCTATTCGAGGAATTCCTGGTGCGCGAACATGCAGCCGGGCGACTGAAGCTCGACCTGCAACCGTTGACGGCGCAGAAGGCGATGCTGCACGGGCACTGTCATCAAAAAGCGTTCGACGCCGTGCGTCCGGTACAGGCCGTATTGAAATGGATTCCACAACTGGAAGTTTCGCTCATCGAATCCTCGTGCTGCGGCATGGCCGGCAGTTTCGGATATGAAGCGGAACACTATGAAGCGTCACAGGCGATGGGTGAACTGTCGCTGTTCCCGGCCATCCGCAAGGCCGAGGCAGGCACCGTCTTCGTCGCCGACGGCACCAGCTGCCGCCACCAGATCACCGATGGCACGCAACAGAAACCGTTGCATGTCGCGCGTGTGCTGGCCGATGCATTAAGCGTAAAGTAGAACGCACACGCAGCCTCTACCGTCATGGCGCCAGGCCGGAATGTGCCGGCATCACGGCGATATGCGTCTCGGTTCAGGAGCCGCGTGACTCTGCCAGCGCAATGGTCAGATGCTGGACCTTTTTTTTCAGTTGGTCCCGCTCCTCGGTGAGCTCGATGATCCGCAGATTCAGTCGATGAATCGTGAGTTGTTCGGGACTCGCATCGTCTGGCGGTGGCGGCAAGGTCGGTTTGGGTGGCAATTTCGCCTCGCGCACCTGGCGCGCAACCTGACGCAACTCCTTCTTGCCGCCAGCCACCGCGGCTTTTTGCTGTTCTTCCGGCAACGACGAGATGACTGCCGCTGCATTGATCGATACGGCCCCTGCCTTCACCGCACTGACCAGTTCCGGCGTTGCGGTTTTCCGGATTTTTTCGATCTGACCAAGGGTCGCACTGCTCACGCGTGCCGCGCGGGCGATGACCTCTCGCTTCAGAGGCAGTTCTTCAGAAGATTGTGCTGCCGCATTTTCCGGCGACTCGGCGGAAGATTCCTTCGCCTGCGCCAGACGCGCGGCCAGAATTTCCTTCTTGCGCAACGCCAGTACGCCACGCTGAAAATCCGATACGCTACGTCGTCCCAGGTGATTATCGATCATCCACAAATGGACATCCTCCATCGATTTGAACGTTTCGTTCTGCACGGTATTGAACGCGATGCCATGCTTCTGGCAGATACCGTAACGATTGTGCCCGTCAATCAGCAAATCGTTCCATAGCACCAGCGAATCACGGCAACCTTCGGCAAGCAGGCTGCGCTCCAGAGCCGCGTATTCATCGCTGGTAAGTGGATCGATATAGGCACGCAATTCTTCGTTAATGGTAATGGTCATGATCTAAACAAAAAAAGTAACGCGGCAGTGTACACATAGAACCAATGTGAACAAAGTTAGGGACGCACCGGGAAATAAGGACGAATCAGGTCTGAATATCAGGTCTGAACATCAGCCCTGTAACACGTGGACAGCATTGCGCCCTTTTCCCTTCGCCATGTAAAGCGCTTCATCGGCACGTTTAACCAGCCTGTCTGACGACTGCCCCTGCTGCGGCGCGAGAATGCCGACGCCGACACTGATGGTCACGACGCCATGGGCGGAACCGCCATGAGGAATGCCCAACGATTCAATGGCGATGCGTAACCTGTCGGCGACAACCACCGCTCCCTCAGCCTCGGTCGTTGGCAAAATCATCGCGAACTCTTCGCCGCCATAACGCGCGACAAAATCGCCAGGCCTCGCCGCGCCTTTGGCAAGTGCAGCCGCGACCTTGCGCAAACATTCGTCGCCCTCCAGATGCCCATAGGAATCGTTGAATTTCTTGAAGTAATCCACGTCGACCATCAGCAACGCAATGGATTTGCCATTCCGGATCGCGCGGCTGAATTCTGTATGCAAGACCGTGTCAAACCTTCGCCTGTTTGCAAGGCTTGTCAATCCATCCTGCAGCGCAATAGAGGCAAGCTCTTCATTCTTCTGCTCCAGCTTTTCTTTTGCCTCCCTGAGCGCCTGACTGTTTTCTTCATGCAGCTTCATTTGCATCAACAAACGTATGCCGACCATCCACAACAATAAAATCGCAATCAGCGCGAAAGCGGCGCTGCGGATGGACTCGGCCCGCCAGGATGCAAATATCTCTGTTTTGGACAGACCGACCGCCACCAGCACGGGATAGGCGGGAAGATGACGATAGGCATACAACCGTGTGACATTGTCCATGCGCGACGTCAGCATCGCACTGCCTGCGGGACCGTTGGACAGGTATTCCTGGAAGACCGGCCCGTTTCTGATGTCAGTCCATCCTTTTCCCTGATCGAACGGGCGTCTTGTCAGTAATTCGCCGGCATCGGTCGCAAGGAAAATTGCGCCTTCGTCTCCGATATCGAATGTTTCATAGAAATCCTTGAAATACAGCACCGAAATCGTGGCCAGCACGACGCCGGCAAAGTTGCCGTCGGCATCGTTCATGCGGCGGGAAACGGTAATGATTCTTTCGCCGGTGGAACGGCTCATGATCGGCGGGCCGACATGCGGGCCCCGGTCCGCGAACGTGCGATGGAACTGAAAATATTCCCTGTCGGCGTTGTTCAGGCTGGCCGGCACGCGGCTACGGGAATTCACCACCCAGCGCCCTTCACGGTCATAAATGAACAAGCCGTGCAGCTCAGGATGCTCAGACTGGTTGAGAGACAGATAGCGATACATCCGGTCCAGATCGATTTTTCCTCTGCGCGATTCGACCATTTCGACAATACCGGCGATCACGCTGTCCGCATTGTTGATGGTGTCTTCGGCATGCTGGGCGACCGCCTTGCTCATGTTGGTGACCGATATGGTCGTTTCCTGCTTCCTCAACTCGTATTGGTGCCGGATATTCCAGGTAACGGCAGCAATCAAGGCTGCAGTGATCAAGACCAGCAAAGCCATCAGGCTTTTTTTCAGTGACCTCTGTCGATTTTTTGTCATTCGGTATCGGATGGATCAATTAACGGGGGAACGGAGTTCACACAAATCTAACATTAGTGAGCAGCACTCCGGCCGCAAATGACAAATGATGAAAATCAAACCATTGCCATAACAACATGACTTTACGACGTCACTTGAATTATCAGACAACCATCCATATACTTAGCACTCGCCGGGGTAGAGTGCTAACAAAGCCTTTGCCCCGATCCACTTTTCCAGTGCGGCATGAATGCACCGTAAAGCGCGTCTTGCAGCAGTCATGCCGCAGAAACAATTCTAACCTACTGATAACTAAGGAGTTTGTATGAACCTTCGTCCTTTGCACGATCGCGTCATCGTCAAGCGCCTCGACCAGGAAACCAAAACTGCGTCCGGCCTCATCATCCCTGAAGCAGCAGCAGAAAAACCGGATCAAGGCGAAGTCCTGGCAGTCGGCAACGGCAAAATCCTCGAAGACGGCAAAGTACGTCCGCTCGACGTCAAGGTCGGCGATCGCGTCCTGTTCGGCAAATATGCCGGCCAAACCGTCAAGGTCGACGGCAACGAAGTTCTCGTGATGCGCGAAGAAGACATCATGGCAATCGTCCAAAAGTAATTCGCACCGCGATTTCTTCGCACAGCGAATTTTCTTTTCAGTGATCACTCGCTCAACGCGAATCACTTAACGAACAATCAGGAGCAACAACATGGCAGCTAAAGAAGTAATTTTCGGCGACGCAGCGCGCGCCAAGATGGTCGAAGGCGTCAACATTCTGGCGAACGCCGTTAAAGTCACCCTGGGCCCTAAAGGTCGTAACGTCGTGCTGGAACGCTCGTTCGGCGCACCAACCGTCACCAAGGACGGTGTTTCGGTCGCCAAGGAAATCGAACTGAAAGACAAACTGCAGAACATGGGCGCGCAGCTCGTGAAAGAAGTGGCTTCCCGCACCAGCGACAACGCAGGCGACGGCACCACCACTGCAACGGTTCTGGCACAAGCGATCGTGCGCGAAGGCATGAAATACGTCGCAGCCGGCATGAACCCGATGGACCTGAAGCGCGGTATCGACAAGGCTGTTGCGGCAACCGTCGAACAACTGAAAACCATTGCCAAGCCATGCACGACGACGAAAGAAATCGCGCAAGTCGGTTCGATTTCGGCAAACAGCGACGCATCGATCGGCGAACGCATTGCTGAAGCAATGGAAAAAGTCGGCAAGGAAGGCGTCATCACCGTTGAAGACGGCAAATCCCTGAACGACGAACTCGACATTGTCGAAGGTATGCAATTCGACCGCGGCTACCTGTCGCCGTACTTCATCAACAACGCAGAAAAGCAGACCGCAATTCTGGACAACCCGTTCATCCTGCTGTTCGACAAGAAAATCTCGAACATCCGTGACCTGCTGCCGGTACTGGAACAAGTCGCAAAAGCAGGCCGTCCGCTGCTGATCATCGCTGAAGACATCGAAGGCGAAGCACTGGCAACCCTGGTTGTGAACAACATCCGCGGCATCCTGAAAACCTGCGCAGTGAAAGCACCTGGCTTCGGCGATCGCCGCAAGGCAATGCTGGAAGACATCGCGATCCTGACCGGCGGTCAAGTCGTTGCAGAAGAAGTCGGCCTGACGCTGGAAAAAATCACGCTGGAAGAACTGGGCCAGGCAAAACGTATCGAAATCGGCAAGGAAAACACCACGCTGATCGACGGTAATGGCCAGGCTGTTGCGATCGAAGCACGCGTCAAGCAAATCCGCGCGCAAATCGAAGAAGCAACGTCGGACTACGACCGTGAGAAACTGCAGGAACGCGTCGCCAAGCTGGCAGGCGGCGTTGCAGTGATCAAGGTCGGCGCAGCCACCGAAGTTGAAATGAAAGAGAAGAAAGCACGCGTTGAAGATGCACTGCACGCAACCCGCGCAGCTGTTGAAGAAGGCATCGTGCCAGGCGGCGGCGTTGCCCTGCTGCGTGCACGCGCTGCGATCAACGTCAAGGGCGACAACTCGGATCAGGATGCTGGTATCCGTATCGTGTTGCGCGCGATGGAAGAACCACTGCGCATGATCGTGCAAAACGCCGGTGAAGAAGCATCCGTCGTCGTCGCTAAAGTACTGGAAGGCAAAGGTAACTTCGGTTACAACGCTGCCAACGGCACCTACGGCGACATGGTCGAAATGGGCGTTCTGGATCCAGCCAAGGTGACCCGTTCGGCATTGCAAAATGCGGCTTCGATCGCTGCATTGTTGTTGACCACCGATTGCATGGTTGCCGAAGTCGTTGAAGACAAGGCAGCTGGCGGCATGCCTGACATGGGTGGCATGGGCGGTATGGGTGGCATGGGCGGTATGATGTAATTGCCGGCCTTCCGGCATCGCGTCGCGGTGTCGGAGCCATGAAAAAAGCCCGCAAGGTTCAGCCTTGCGGGCTTTTTGTTTTCTGTCTCTGGCGGTGAATCGTCTACAAGCCGCGATCCGCGCACATCAGCGTTTGCGAAGCGGCCGGCCCTCTTCCTGCTCTTCTTCATCTTCCTCATCGTCCGTCCGTACATCGCTCAGTGACGGCGGCGGCTGGTAACTTGCAAGCAAGGCAACACGACTTTCCGGCGTTTCCAGACTGACGCGACCGATTGCACCGGTGCGGTAATCCTGCAAAAACGTATGTGCCGCTTTTTCAAGATCAAGATCACCGCCCTTGATGCGGAATGCGCGTTTTGTCGCCACACCCTCGATCACGCTCACGCCATCGATGCCATCCGTCTTGAAACCATAACGCGCAGTCAGCAGTTGCGGATAATGCATCAACAGAATATCGGCGAGGAAGGTCGCGACCTCTTCCTCGATCAGCGCATTGCTGCCGATCGCATGACTAGCTGCCAGCATCAGGCCGTCGCTCGGATGTTCGATCTTCGGCCACATCATGCCGGGTGTATCGGTCAGCACGATGTTGTTGCCGAGATAAAGACGCTGCTGCGATTTGGTGACCGCCGGTTCGTCGCCGACTTTTGCCACGCGTTTTTTCAACAGCGCATTCATCAATGTCGATTTGCCGACGTTGGGAATGCCCATGATCATGATGCGTAGCGGCTTCAACGCCGTGCCGCGATGCGGCGCGATCTTCATGCACAGACCTGTCACCTTGGCGACATCCGACGGTTTCTTGCAACTGAGCGCGACGGCGTGCACGCCCTTCTGCTTGTTATAGAAGTCCAGCCACTTCTGCGTTGCTGCCGGATCGGCCAGATCGGCCTTGTTCAGGATTTTCAGGCAGGGACGCTGGCGAAACGTGCGCAGCTCTTCGATCATCGGATTGCGACTGGCCTGCGGCACGCGCGCGTCCAGCACTTCGACGATCATGTCGGTCTTTTCCATGGCTTCCGCCGCCTTCTTGCGGGCGGCGTTCATGTGACCTGGGAACCATTGGATGGACATGCGGAGGCTTTATCTGAGGTGAAGCGAGCCGCTATTTTACTCGCTCTACCCTGTCGACCGGCTGCAATCGCGCGCGTGGCGCATCGGATGTCTGTTTTGACAATTGATACCGTCCCTGCACGTCCATGACATTTGTCATACACGCGTCATATCGAGGTTGCAGAATACTGACGGTAGCGCCAACGGGATCTGGCGCGAAAAGGATCCCGACCAATTCCGTTGCGTCCTGTTGATGACGGGTTTGCAAAAGCCGACCGCTGTGTGCGCGTTTTTATGCGTTTTCGTCAAGTTGATTTCCTCATCGATGCCGTCATCCGCATCGCAGCCATTGAATCCTGTCCATGTCCACTGCTGAACTCGGCAATTACGGTTCGGATCAATCCGGACTGATCTGGGGTTTTCTGTTCGGACGCGAATCGCCTACCGCTCCCTCGCGTACGATCCAGATCAATTCTGCCGAGGCGGCGACATGGTTGCGCACGCCGCCAACACCTGACAGCGCGGAATTCGTCTGGCTGCACTTCAACCTCAGCAATACCGCCAGCGAAAAATGGATGACCGAACATGCAAACGTCGCTGACGAATTCGGCGAGGCGCTGCACGACGGTTCGCGCTCGACACGCATCGAACTGGCCGACAGTACACTGATCGCCGTCGTCAACGATGTACTGCACAATTTCTCGCTGGATTCCGCCGACATTGCCACCTTGTGGCTGAATGTGACGCAGCGCGTCGTCATCAGCACGCGGCGCACGCCGCTCAAATCGATTGAACGCTTGCGTCAGGCGGTTATGGGCGGCGACACCATACGTTCGTCGGTCGAACTGCTGATCCACCTGTTCCGCGATCAGGCCGACGTGCTGGTCAACATCGTGCGCGATGCGGTGGCGCGCGTCGACAAGGTAGAAGACAATCTGCTCGCCGGCCGCCTGACGCAGCGTCGCGCCGATCTGGGCGCGTTGCGTCGCGTGCTGGTGCGACTGCAACGGCTGCTGGCACCGGAACCGGCAGCACTGTTTCGCCTGTTGCAACGTCCACCCGAATGGATGGCCGAACTCGACATGCAGGAACTGCGGCAAGCCACCGAGGAATTTTCCGTCGTGCTGAGCGACATGAGTTCGCTGCAGGAACGCATCAAGCTGCTGCAGGAAGAAATCGCCGCACAGGTCAACGAAGAGAACAACCGCAGCCTGTACCTGCTGACCATCGTCACCGTGCTGGCGCTGCCAATCAACATCATCGCAGGCCTGCTCGGCATGAACGTCGGCGGCGTGCCGCTCGCCCAGCACGAACACGGCTTCTGGATCGTGGTCGGCATCGTGGTCGCCTTCACGGTAGTCGCGTTCTCGATCGTATTCCGTCGAAACAAGCAGGATTGATTTCCATCGCACTTCTCTGCTTCTCGACGCTTTCATTCGCCCTACACACGTTCGTCCCTTAAGGCCGGCGCAGGTCGAACTGTGCATGCATTCCCGAACTGCCCGATCTCGCATAGAATGCGACAGCTTCAGGATTCTTGCCGTTTCCGTCGTTCCTCGCTGTTCGCTGCTGTTCCCCGCTGTTCCATTTGACATTGCGTGCCCACGGCGCGCTTTTTTACGGAAGATCGCATGTTCGCCAAACTGCATGGAGTCGCCAAACAAGTCGGCACAATCGTCGTCGGCAAGGATTTGCAGATTCGTCAGGCGCTGGTCTGCCTGCTGGCCGGTGGCCATTTGCTGATCGAGGACGTACCGGGTGTCGGCAAGACCACGCTGGCCCATGCCTTGGCGATTTCTCTCGGCCTGCGCTTCAATCGCCAACAGTTCACCAGCGATCTGCTGCCGGCCGATGTGGTCGGCATTTCGATTTTCGATCGCGAGAAAAACGGCTTCGTATTTCATCCCGGGGCGATCTTCACGCAGGTTCTGCTGGCCGACGAGATCAACCGAGCCACGCCGAAGACGCAATCTGCATTGCTGGAGGCGATGGAAGAACATCAGGTCACGTCCGATGGCGTGACACGTGCACTGCCGGAACCTTTCTTCGTCATCGCCACGCAGAATCCTTCGCACCAGATCGGTACCTTCCCGCTGCCGGAATCGCAAATGGATCGCTTCCTGATGTGCCTGTCGCTCGGCTACCCGGACGCCGCAGCAGAACGCGCATTGCTGATGGGAGAGGATCGCCGTGCGATGCTGAAGTCGATGCGCACGGCAATGCAACCCGCGGACCTGATCGCCGCACGCGCCGAACTGAAAAACATCCACGTCGCCCCATCGCTGATCGACTACATCCAGGCGCTGGCGCTCGCTTCGCGCCAGAACGGCATGTTTGCCGAAGGCCTGAGTCCGCGCGCCACGCTTGCATTGCTGCAGGCAGCGCGCGCCTGGGCGGCAATGGAAGGTCGCAACCATGTGATTCCCGAAGACGTGCAAGCCGTGCTGGTGCCGGTTACCGCGCACCGTCTGCGTTCACTGAAATCGTCTGCCGGCAGTGCGATGAACAGCCGCGATCTTGTCCTGCAGCTGATGAAGTCTGTCAGCGTTTGACGCGCATTTTTCTCATCCCGTCATGCGCGCTGCCGCCATGAATTTTCGCCAACGGATTGCAAGCCGCATGTTTCGGCTGCGCGATGCAGAACCCGGCGAGGTGTTTCTCGGCCAGCGCCGTGTGTTCATCCTGCCGACGCGTGCCGGACTGATGTTCGGCCTCATGCTGGCGGTACTTTTTGTTGCGTCGATCAATTACAACCTGAGCCTCGGTTTTGCATTGACCTTTTTGCTTGCCGGATGCGCAGTCATCGACATGCATCTGACACATCGCAATCTGGCGCATCTTTACCTGTCGCCGGGACGTGCGGCGCCGGTGTTCGCCGGCGAGGAAGCGCAGTTTTTACTGCATGTGGCCAATCGCCGCCATCACGATCGTTTCGCCATCCTGCTGAACTTCATCGATACCGCAACGGCCGAACTCGAACACGCAACCGACATCGCCGCCAACGCAGTCAGCGATGTCACGCTCGGAGCACCGACGCTGGAACGCGGCTGGATGCCGGCACCGCGCATTCGACTGCAAACGCGTTTCCCGCTGGGACTGATGCGCGCATGGAGTTACTGGCATCCCGACATGCGCGTGCTGGTGTATCCGCATCCGGAAGATGATGCGCCGCCGCTGCCGCTACTGGAAGGTGCAAACGAAGATGGGCGCGGCAGTGTCGGCCACGACGATTTTGCCGGCATCCGCGCTTATCAGTCCGGCGATTCGCTGCGCCAGCTCGCATGGCGCCAGATTGCGCGTACCGAAGGCAGCGCGCTGATCACGAAACAGTTTGAAGGCGGCGCGACCAGCGAATTGTCGCTCGACTTCGCGCGACTGCCGCGCACGATGGACGTCGAACTGAAATTGTCGCGCATGGCACGTTGGGTATTGATGGCGGAAGAACGCGGCCAGCCTTACGCATTTCGTCTGGATAGTTTGTACTTCCCGCCGGCGAGCGGTCCCGCGCATCAGGCCGCCTGCCTGCAGACATTGGCACTGTACGGACAAACGACATGAAGCTCTTCGGCCTTTCGCTTTCCAGTCGCCATGCGCGACCGATGTCGCGCGACAAGGCCGATACCTTGTTATTGCTACTGGCTTGCGTGCTGGTGCTCGCACCTCACACAGCACATTTGCCATTGTGGGTGACCGGTATCGGCATGGCCCTGCTGTTCTGGCGCAGCTGGATTACTTTCCGTGGCAATCGCCTGCCGCCACGCTGGTTGTTGCTGCCGATTGCCGCGGCATCGATGGGCGGCGTCTACATGAACTTCAAGACCATTCTTGGTCAGGATGCCGGCGTTTCGATGCTGGCCCTGCTGCTGATTTTCAAGCTGCTGGAAATGCATGCGAGACGCGACCTGTTTGTCGTGGTGTTTCTCGGCTTTTTCCTGATGCTTGCAAATTTCTTCTATTCGCAAAGCATCATGACCGCAGTACTGATGATTGCCGCTGTCGTCGTCATGCTGACTGCGCAATTGTCATTCCAGTACACCGGTGTCGTGCCGCCGCTTGCCAGACGACTGCGGTCCGGCGCACTGATCGTAGGATTGGCGATACCGCTGACCATCGTGCTGTTCGTTTTGTTTCCACGCATACAGGGGCCGTTGTGGGGCATGCCGAGCGATGCCGGCAGCGGTCGCAGTGGCCTGTCGGACCGCATGACGCCCGGCAATATCGCCAAGCTGGCGTTATCGAACGACATCGCATTCCGTGCCAGGTTTACCGATGCCGTACCGCCCAATCCGAAGTTGTACTGGCGCGCCATTGTTCTCGATCAATACGATGGTCGGGCATGGACACGCAGTCCGTCGCAACGCGACCTGTCCGTCCCTGCGACACTCGCCACCCGCGGCATGCCGGTGCGTTACCAGGTCACCCAGGAACCGGGATCGCAGCCGTGGCTGTTCGCACTCGACATGCCGCAATACGCACCGCAGTTGAACGACAATCCTGTACGGCTCACGCAAGACAGACAGGTACAGTCGCGACGGCCGATCGATGCGCGCGTGCGTTACGACGTTGTTTCCTATCCCGATTACACGCTCCATGGCGATGCCAATCCTGACGACCTGCAGAACTGGTTGAGGTTGCCGTCGGGTTACAACCCGCGCACGCTGCAGCTCGCTGCCAGCCTGCGCAAAAACATTCATGACGACAACGAGAAAATCGCTACCGTCCTGACCTTCTTCGGCAACAAGAATTACAACTTCATTTACACGCTGGAGCCGCCATTGCTCGGGCGCGATAGTGTCGATGAGTTTCTGTTCGTCACTCGCGCAGGTTTCTGTGAACATTATGCCGGTGCCTTTGTCGTACTGATGCGCGCGATGGGCGTACCTGCACGCGTGGTCACCGGCTATCAGGGTGGCGAGATCAATCCGGTCGACGGCTTCATGACGGTACGACAATCGGATGCGCATGCATGGGCCGAAGTCTGGATTGCACAACACGGCTGGATACGTGTCGATCCGACAGCGGCGGTTTCGCCGGATCGCATTCAGCGCAGTGTGGTCGTTGCCGCAGCGACAGAACCTGTGTTCGGTGGATTGATCAATTTGAACATCGGGCATGATTCCTTTGTCGGCAGGTTGCGCTTCCGCTGGGATGCAATCAACAACGGCTGGAATCAATGGGTGCTGAATTACACGCCGGAAAGACAAAAGGGTTTGCTGCGTTCGCTTGGCTTCGGTAACATCGACTGGCAGACAATGACGCTGCTGATGTGCGCAATCGGCGCGATAGTCATGCTGGCGATTGCTGCTCCGTTGCTTGCCGATCGCCGCAAGGTCGATCCGGTCGATGCCGTGTATGTCGCATTGTGCAGGCAAATGGCTCGCCGCGGTTATCCGCGTCACCCGCATGAAGGGCCGCGAGCCTATGCCAGACGATTGCTGCGCGTCGATGCGACGCTGACAGAAGAGAAAAAACAGGCGCTGCGGAATTTTCTGGCGCTGGTTGAACAAAGCCGTTACGGCCGTCCGGCATCGTCACGCTCGGACGTGCTGTCAAAACTCAAATCATTACTGAATCGGATCCGATGAAATTTTCGCTTTCCAGAAGAAACGCTTCCCTGCTGGCCCTGTCTTCCATTCTCGCTCTTGCCGGTTGCGCATCCGCGACCGAGCCCGGTAAAAAGCCCGCTTCCGCGGTCAAGAAGAAAAAGGCCGTCAAGCCGGTACAGGGAGACGAGTTCGCCAACTTCGGCCAATGGAGTGAGGTCAACGCGTTCATCGACGAGATGGTCGCGAGGAACGGTTTCGACAAGACGGAGCTGCAAGCCACACTCAACAAGACTCACTATGTCGATAGCGCGATCCAGTTGATGAAACCTGCCCCGCCCGGCAAGCCGAAAAACTGGGCTGCTTATCGCAGCCGCTTCGTCGAACCGGTACGTATCGATGGCGGCGTCGCATTCTGGAATACGCATGCAGATGCGCTCACGCGCGCCGAAGCGCAATATGGCGTGCCGGCAGAAATCATCGTGGCCATTCTCGGCGTCGAAACCATTTACGGCCGCAACACCGGCAATTTCCGTGTCATGGACGCGATCACGACGCTGGCCTTCTCGTATCCGGATACACCGAACCGCACCGCACGCATGGCGTACTTCCGCGGCGAACTGGAAAATACCTTGCTGTTCGCGCGTGACTCACACATCGATCCGTTCTCGCTGCTCGGCTCATACGCAGGTGCCATCGGCTGGCCGCAGTTCATGCCGGGCAGCATCCGAAAATTCGCTGTCGATTTCGATGGCGATGGCCGCATCGATCTGCGCAATTCGCCGGTCGACGCCATCGGCAGCGTGGCTCACTTTCTGGTTGAACACGGATGGCGACGCGGCGAACCTGTGACATTCGCTGCCACGGTCGATGCGTCGCGCATGGACTGGCAACGCTTCATCGGACAAGGTCTGGAAGCGAAATTCAGTCTGGAGGAATTGAAGGCTGCCGGAGTCACGCCGGCAGTCGAACCGCCGGCCGGCATGCCTTTCGGGCTGGTCGATCTGCAAAACGGCGACATGCCGACCGAATACTGGCTGGGTGCCGCCAACTTCTTTGCGATTACCCAGTACAACCGAAGTTTCTTCTATGCGATGTCGGTCTACGATTTGAGCCGCGCGATTCGGGCCGCCCGCAATTATTGAATCAAGCTGGCGAAACGGTCGCAGTCTTAACGTATCGCTTCGTCCGCTGTTTTCAATGCCGTCAGATCGATTTGTACCGATGATCCTTCATCGCTGTTGATCCACAATTGCCCATCCTGAATCGTGCACTGCAGTTGCATACTGCGTTTGGCCAGCGCCGCCAATGACTGGCTGGTCGCTGCCGGCAGATTGAATACCGCCAGGTTCTTCGCCCGCGCAACCTTCGATGCAATTTGTCCCCACCAGATGGAACTGGTGCTGCTGTAGCTATAGACGATCACTCTTGCCGAGCGGCCGCATGCCTTCAGCAGGCGCTTCTCGTCCGGCTGGCCGACTTCGATCCATAAATCGATTGCCCCGGTCAGGTCCTTTTGCCACAGATCCGGCTCGTCGTCCGCGCTCAGTCCCTTGCCAAATGCCAGCGCCTGGTTGGCATGCAGGATGAACGCCAGAATACGCACCATCATTCGTTCGTCGGTTTCGGAAGGGTGACGGGCGATGGTCAGCATGTGGCCGTCATAATACTGACGGTCCATGTCGGCGATTTGCAGATCGGCTTTGAAGATGGTGGACTTGAGTGCCATTGAATGCTGTCGTAGGTAATAAAGCGACCGCAAGAATAGCCGATTAGCGAGTTCGCAGATAGTGCGACGTTACAATAGGCAGTCCAACGAAATGATCCCTATGCCAACATCTTCCCGCATCGAACCCGCTGCAGAATCCGTCAGGGAATCTGCCATTGCGGCGGTCCAGACCTGGATCGAGAAAGCCGTCATCGGCCTCAATCTTTGTCCGTTCGCCAAAGCGGTGCATGTCAAAAAACAGATCCGTTATGTTGTCAGCACGGCGACTGACGAAGATGCATTGCTCGAAGAACTGGCCGCCGAGTTGCACACATTGCACATGATCGATGCGGAAGTAACCGATACAACATTGCTGATTCTGACCGGCATGCTGGCGGATTTTCTCGACTACAACGATTTCCTGGATTCAGCCGATGAGCTGATCGAAACACTGGAATTGGATGGCGAAATCCAGATTGCCAGTTTTCATCCGGATTATCAATTCGCAGGAACACAAGCAGACGATATCGAAAACTACACGAATCGATCGCCTTACCCCATCCTCCATTTATTGCGCGAATCCAGCATCGATCAGGCAGTCGCCGCCTATCCGGATGCAAAAAACATATATGAAAAAAACATGGAAACGTTGCGCAGAATCGGCCACTCAGGATGGCAGGCCCTGAATCTCAATTCCCGCAAGCAATAAACCGACTGTTGCCTGTT
>NZ_DATMTD010000004.1:0-4442 GCF_035565035.1 Oxalicibacterium sp.
GTCGAGAACATCCAGAAAACCGTCGCCGATTTCTTCAATATCAAGGTCGCCGACATGTATTCGAAGAAGCGCCCGGCCAATATTGCCCGGCCGCGCCAGATCGCGATGTACCTTGCCAAGGAATTAACGCAAAAGAGCCTGCCGGAGATTGGCGAGCTGTTTGGCGGGCGCGATCACACGACAGTGTTGCATGCGGTTCGCAAGATCGGCGCCGACCGGAGCAAGAGCCCCGAATGCAATCATGAATTGCATGTGCTGGAGCAAACGCTGAAAGGTTGATCTGCCTACGTGCCTGTGGATAACTTTGTGGATATCCGTAGGATAAGTGGTGGATAGTAGGTGGATAAGTCGGATTAGGGACAAAATCACCTCGGCTTGGGGTTTTTGACCGGGTGTTTCTGTCAAAATATACAGTTGTTGCCGAGCCGTCCGGCGACGCAGGAAGCGAGTTCTTCGTCATCGCGCTTTTCTGCAGGTGAAACAAACGGACGTTGCGCGGCAAGTGCCGGCGATCATGGCAAATCGCCGGCGTTTGATTTTTATTGAGCACGCATTCGCGCATTTGTTTAACTATCTATCGATAAGGATCTAACTATGCAATTGGTTAAAGCCCAACGAGATGCGCTGTTGCGTCCGTTGCAGATAGTGAGTGGTATTGTCGAGCGTCGGCATACGCTGCCGATTCTGGCCAATATCCTCATTCGCAAGGACGGTGAGCGCGTTTCTTTCCTGTCGACCGACATCGAAGTGCAGATCACGACGCATGCACAAGTCGGCAGCGGCAACGATGCTGCATCCACCACGGTCGCCGCACGCAAGCTGCTGGACATCCTGCGTGCGCTGCCTGATTCCGGTGATGTTGCCCTGTCGCTGGCGAACAAGCGCATGACGGTGCAGTCCGGCAAGTCGCGCTTTGCATTGCAGACGCTGGCCGCCGAGGAATTCCCGACGGTTGCCCAGGCCGAGCAATACAACGCCAAGGTCACGTTGCCGCAGAAGGCGCTGAAGCACCTGTTCAACATGGTGCACTTCTCGATGGCGCAGCAAGACATTCGCTACTACCTGAATGGCCTGTTGCTGGTGGTCGATGGCAAGAATGTGATTGCCGTTGCGACCGACGGTCACCGTCTCGCGTTCTGCCAGGTGGCGACCGAGCAGGAATTCCCGCGCCAGGAAGTCATCATTCCGCGCAAGACCATCCTCGAACTGCAGCGCCTGCTGGAAGAAAACGACCAGCCGGTCGATCTGGAAATCGCGACCAATCAGGTCAAGCTGACCTTCAGCGATATCGAACTGATTTCGAAGCTGGTCGAAGGCAAGTTCCCGGATTACACCCGCGTGGTGCCGAAGGGCTACAAGAACAACTTCACGATCGGCCGTGACACCTTGCTGCGTTCGTTGCAGCGTGCGGCCATCATGACGTCCGACAAGTTCAAGGGCGTGCGCTGTGTGATCGCGCCCGGCAGCATGAAGATCAGTTCCACCAACGCCGATCAGGAAGAAGCAGTGGAAGAAGTTGAAATCGACTACGGCGGCGATAGCGTCGATATCGGTTTCAACGTCACCTACCTGCTCGACGTGCTGAACAATCTCAAGAGCGACAATGTGAACATTGCGCTTGGCGATGCCAATTCATCGGCATTGCTGACCGTACCGGAAAATCCCGACTTCAAGTATGTCGTGATGCCGATGCGTATTTAATAAGGGCTTTTTGCACACGTAAAAACGCCTTTTGTTTTTCCCCAATGATTGGGCGTGCGAAATCTCGTTTTAAAGCGTTTTCAGAGTGAAAAACTGCTTTAAAAACAGGGACTTCGCCCCCAATTAGGATGAATACTGCAACAACTGTTTTCGACGCCTTTTCCCCCATTCCCTCCGCGCTTTTCCGCGAAGCCGAGCAAGAAAAGACCTCACCGTTGCTTCATCCGTCACCGTAATAAAGGTAGCCATGTCCGCGATCCCGAACGAGAACCCATCCTCGCAATCCGCCCAGTACGGCGCGTCGTCCATCCAGATCCTCGAAGGCCTGGAAGCCGTACGCAAACGTCCTGGCATGTACATCGGCGATACGTCGGACGGCACAGGCTTGCATCACTGCGTCTTCGAAGTGCTGGATAACTCCATCGATGAAGCGCTGGCAGGCCACTGCAGCGAAATCCACGTCACCATCCATTCGGACAATTCGATCTCGATCACCGATAACGGTCGCGGCATTCCGACCGGCATCAAGTGGGACGACAAGCACGATCCGAAACGCAGCGCGGCCGAGATCGTGATGACCGAGCTGCACGCCGGCGGCAAGTTCGACCAGAACTCGTACAAGGTTTCCGGCGGTCTGCACGGCGTGGGCGTGTCCTGCGTGAATGCACTGTCGAAAACGCTGAAGCTGACGATTCGCCGCGATGGCAAAGTGCATTCGATGGAATTCTCGCGTGGCGTACCGGTCAATCGTGAAATTGAAACCATCGACGGCCAGGTCGTCTCGCCGATCAAGGTGCTGGGTGAAACCGACAAGCGCGGCACTGAAGTGCACTTCTGGGCCGACGAGGAAATTTTCAACAACGTCGAATTCCATTACGACATTCTCGCCAAGCGTATTCGCGAACTGTCGTTCCTGAACAATGGCGTGCACATCAAGCTGACCGATCAGCGTACCGGCAAGGAAGAAGACTTTGCGTTCGAAGGCGGCACGCGTGGTTTCGTTGAATACATCAACAAGGCCAAGAGCGTCTTGCATCCAACGGTTTTCCAGGCAACCGGCGAGCGCGAATCGGAGCAAGGTACGCTGGTCGGCGTCGACGTTTCCATGCAATGGAACGACGCGTACAACGAACAGGTGCTCTGCTTCACCAACAACATTCCGCAACGCGACGGCGGCACGCACCTGACGGGTTTGCGTGCAGCGATGACGCGCGTCATCAACAAGTACATCGAAGAAAACGATCTGGCCAAAAAGGCCAAGGTCGAAGTCACCGGTGACGACATGCGCGAAGGCCTGACCTGCGTGCTGTCCGTCAAGGTGCCGGAACCGAAATTCAGCTCGCAGACGAAAGACAAGCTCGTGTCTTCCGAAGTACGTGGCCCGGTCGAAGAGATCGTTGCCAAGACGCTGACCGACTTCCTGATGGAAAAGCCGAACGACGCCAAGATCATCTGCGGCAAGATCGTCGAAGCGGCGCGCGCACGCGAAGCAGCACGCAAGGCACGCGAACTGACGCGTCGCAAAGGCGTGATGGACGGTTTGGGCCTCTCCGCCAAGCTGGCCGATTGCCAGGAAAAAGATCCGGCACTGTGCGAACTGTACATCGTCGAGGGTGATTCCGCAGGCGGCTCCGCCAAGCAAGGTCGCGACCGCAAGTTTCAGGCGATCCTGCCGCTGCGCGGCAAGGTGCTGAACGTCGAAAAAGCGCGTTTCGAGAAAATGCTGTCGAGCGAACAGATCACCACACTGATCGCCACGCTCGGCACCAGTATCGGTGTCGACGAATTCAACATCGACAAGCTGCGCTATCACCGCATCATCATCATGACCGATGCGGACGTCGACGGCGCACACATCCGCACGCTGCTGCTGACGCTGCTGTATCGCCAAATGCCACAACTGGTCGAGCGCGGCCATGTCTACATCGCACAGCCGCCGCTGTACAAGGTCAAGCACGGCAAGGACGAGCGTTATCTGAAAGACGATCTGGAAGAAGCCGTCTACATGATGCAGATCGCATTGAACGACGCATCCATCACGCCGAACGAAGGTGCCGCACCGATTACCGGTGAAGCATTGTCGGAACTGGTTCGTCAGTACAACACGTCCAACGCGATCATCAATCGCCTGACGCGCACCATCGATTCGGCTGCGCTCACCGCCATCATGACCGGTGTGACGCTGGATCTCGGCTCGCAGCAAGCTGCTGACGAATCGGCCGCTCGCCTGCAGCAAGGCATCGACGATCCAGCCGTCAAGGTCAGCGTTGTACACGACGAGCTGGCGGACAAGTTCGCATTGCGCATCGAGCGCATGTACCACGGCAATATCAAGGTCACCGGCTTCGATGCTGATTTCGTCGCGGGTCCGGACTACGGAGTACTTGCATCAGCCGCGGCAACGTTCAAGGGTTTGATTGGCCCGGGCGCTACCGTACAACGTGGCGCCGGTGACAAAGCCAAGGTCAGTGCCATCAGTGATTTCCACCAGGCGATGAACTGGCTGCGCGGCGAAGCCGAACGCAGTGTCGGCAAGCAGCGCTACAAAGGTCTGGGTGAGATGAATCCTGAGCAGTTGTGGGAAACGACGATGGACCCGAACGTGCGCCGTCTGTTGAAAGTGCAGATTGAAGATGCGATTGCAGCGGACCAGATTTTTACGACACTGATGGGCGACGATGTGGAGCCGCGTCGGGCGTTTATTGAGACAAATGCGCTGGCGGCGGGGAACATCGATATTT
>NZ_DATMTD010000005.1:0-9533 GCF_035565035.1 Oxalicibacterium sp.
GCCGTGCGGCCTGAATTGGGCGACGGAAGGCGATTACAGGCCGAGGCGGGCCGTTGCGTCGTTCATTACATTGGCGTTCCATGGCACGAAGCCGGTCATGCCGATTTTCTGCAATGCCGTCTTGCCGGCATCGTTATCGGAAAGGCCGAGCAGCAGGTTGCGGACTTTTTCACGATCGGCTTCGCTCAGTTTTTTCGAGATGATGAATTGCTTTATTGGGACGGGTTTTGTCTCCGCCAGAATGCGGCCACCCTTGGCAACCCAGTCTTTTGCCACGCCAGCCGAACCGGTGACGCCGGCATCGACAAAACCGTTATCGATCATGAACGGCACGGCGTCCTGATAACGGGTAGCGGTATAGGCTTTTTCCGGTTGCTGGAAGCCGAGTTCATGCAGGTTTGCGGTAAACATCGTGGTGGTGATCGACTCGACGGAAGGTACGCCGATCTTCTTGCCGCGCAGATCCTGCATCGACTTCAGAGGTGAAGCCTTGGAGACCATCACGCGCGCACGGTAATCGGTGTATCCCTTGGCAGTGACCAGTCCTTCGTAGCCATCTTTCTTCACGGCCAGCAGACCGACATGGGCGGGATGGATGAAAGCGAGGTCGTATTTGCCCTCCGCCAGGCCTTTTTCCAGCACCGCATACTTGTCGACGCTTTGCACCTTGACGTTCTGCTTCAGTTCCTTGGACAGCAACTGCAGCAACGGTTTGTAACGTTCGCTCGCAGGGCCGCCGTCTTGGTAGGTGACACCTTCGTTGACAGCCAGCACCAGATCCTGCGCCGCGACGGAACCGATTCCGCCAGTCAGGATTGCCATTGCCAAGAAAGACCGGATTAATTTCATGAGTCGCTCCAAGTATTTTTTTAGGGTAATTACTTATGGAGTGAATGTTACATTAATCACGTTCTTCAAAAGAGATTTTCTTGCCGCCTGTCAGCTTTTTGCCCGTTCCGTTTCTTCCATAAAAGAAGACCGATTTCGCGGCAACAAAGCCACGGCATCGGTCTGGGGAGGGTGCGGTTGTCGGCTCTAGATAGCGGACGATTAAATAACTAGATTCTGCCGGTCAAGACCATGATCAGCAGGATGACAACCAGCAGGCCGGTAATGCCGCTTGGCGCGTAGCCCCAATTGCGACTGTAACCCCAGCTTGGCAAGGCGCCGATCAGGATCAGGACCAGAAGGATGAGAAGCAGGGTGCCGAGAGTCATGGTGTCTCCTTGTCAATTGTCGTGGTTCAAGAATAGGAGTCTGTGTCGTCGCCATCTGTACGGTCCCGAACACTCGATGCAGACCGTTACCTGCACAATGGTTGAAAACATTGTTAATAAAATGAGGAGAGGATCATGCAAATTCGTACCTTGCTGTTTGTGATTGTTCTGGGTGCCATCGGCGGCCTGGCAGCGTTGAATTGGGAAGCTTTCAATACGCCAACGCCATTGTGGCTGGGCGTGACGACCGTCCAAGCGCCGCTTGGGCTGGTAATGCTGGGATTGACAGCCTTGCTAACCGCTTTATTCCTCGTTTTTATTGTCTATCTGCAATCGTCCATATTGCTGGAAGCGCGTCGCCACGCGAAAGAGTTGCAGGCAAATCGCGAGTTGGCAGATCAGGCAGAGGCGTCACGTTTTACCGAGTTGCGTCGTTTCATCGAGCTGGAAATGCAAGCTGTGGTCCGACAGGATGGCGAAACGCGTACAGCCTTGCTGGCGCGCATGGATCGACTCGATACTGAGATCCTGGCGGCCGTCAACCAGTCCGGCAACTCGCTGGCAGCCTATATCGGCGAGGTGGAAGACAGACTGGAGCGCGACGGAAAAGTCGCGGTGGAAAAGAGATGACGGCGAATTGTTAAATTGTTACGTTGCAAATTAGTTTCCATATGGAAATAAATTTTAACGAAAAAATTGCATCGGTTAAACTGGCGAGTCACGTTTCCTTTAGATGCTCGCCATGCCACGGGTCAAGCAATCCGATAATTTCGCCGCTTACATATTGGTCGTGATCGTCTGCGCGATCATCTGCGTCGTCATGATGTGGATGTATTTCGATTACAAACAGCGCACGGCGTCTTATCTTGCCTACTCGGCTTTCGGCCCGATCGTCGCTCGCGGTTCCGAGTTTTCGATTCGCGCGTCGGTTGCCGTGCAGACGCGCAACGAAGATACTTCCTGGATTGAAAAGAACCAGAAAGCGGTCAACGTTGCCCTGCAAGCGGCTTTGGCTTCCGCTGATCCGGTACGTGTGCGTGCGCCCGAGGGGGTGACTTATGTGCAGGGAATGTTGCGGGATGCCGTCAATGCCTCGCTTGGCACACAAAATGTCCAGGAAATCCTGCTGACCGATTTCGTCGTCCAGGGGAACTGATCTCGGTTCGCGGGCGGCGGCTCGGCACAGGCATTACAATGTCGGTACCGCAATCGCGAACGCCGCTTCAGATGAGTAAAGACAATCCCGCCGATCATTCCCGCAACTCCCTTCGTCCTGATTCCCCTTGTGCCGGTTACTGCTCGACATCGCACGGGGATGAAGTGTGCAAGGGGTGTGGCCGTACATGGGATGAAGTGCTCAACTGGATTATCTATACCGACGAGGAAAAAGCCGCCGTCTGGGCGCGGCTGGAAGCGGCCGGGCTGGTCAGGCGCTGACGGCCGTCGCGTCGGCAGTTGTCATATTCTGCGGCGTTGTTTCCGCCTGACTGGGCGGGGCGCCGATTAGACTTCAGGGCCAAGAATCGGTAGACTTGTGGCCTTTTTCCCCAGGGCTATTCCATGTCCGTCACGCCCGAATCTCCAACATCCGACTCTGCACTCGACGCCGACAATGTCGAGACCGCGTCGCCATCGCGTACTGTTTCGTCCGATCTGATCGAAAAGGAAGTTGCGCGCCGTCGCACCTTCGGCATCATTTCCCACCCGGATGCGGGTAAAACCACGCTGACGGAAAAACTGCTGTTGTTCTCGGGCGCGATTCAGCTCGCCGGGACCGTCAAAGGCCGCAAGAGCGGGCGTCACGCCACATCCGACTGGATGGAGATCGAAAAGCAGCGCGGCATTTCCGTCGCCAGCTCGGTCATGCAGTTCGAATACCGTGATCATGTGATCAATCTGCTCGACACGCCGGGTCACCAGGATTTTTCCGAAGATACGTATCGCGTGCTGACCGCCGTCGATTCCGCACTGATGGTGATCGACGCCGCAAAAGGCGTCGAGGAACAGACGATCAAATTGCTGAACGTTTGCCGCATGCGCAACACGCCGATTATCACGTTCATGAACAAGCTCGATCGCGAAACGCGCGATCCGCTGGAGCTGCTGGACGAACTGGAGTCGGTGCTGAAGATCGAATGCGCGCCAGTCACCTGGCCGATCGGCATGGGCAAGAATTTCCGTGGCGTGTATCACCTGTTGCGCGACGAAATCATGCTGTTCGCGCCGGGTAATGAAAAAGCCGATCAGTCGTTCGAAGTCATCAAGGGCATCGACAATCCACGCCTGGCGGAAATGTTCCCGCTCGAAATCGAACAATTGAAGATGGAAGTCGAACTGGTGCACGGCGCGTCACATCCATTTGAACTCGACGCCTTCCTGTCCGGCAAACGCACGCCGGTGTTTTTCGGTTCGGCAATCAACAACTTCGGCGTGCGCGAAATCTTGAACGCGCTGCTCGACTGGGCACAACCGCCGCGCGAGCGCGATGCGACCGTGCGTGCAGTACAACCGACCGAGATGCCATTCTCGGGATTCGTGTTCAAGATTCAGGCCAATATGGATCCGGCGCATCGCGATCGCATCGCGTTCCTGCGCGTATGTTCGGGTCGTTTCGAACGCGGTATGAAGGTCAAGCATCTGCGCCTGAATCGCGAGATCAAGGTGTCCAGCGTCGTGACGTTCATGGCGTCGAGCCGCGAACAGGTCGAAGAGGCCTACGCCGGCGACATCATCGGCTTGCCGAATCACGGCAACATGCAGATCGGCGACAGTTTTTCCGAAGGCGAATTGCTGCAGTTCACCGGCATTCCGTATTTCGCGCCGGACTTTTTCCGCTCTGTGCGCATTCGCAATCCGCTGAAGATCAAGCAGTTGCACAAGGGGTTGCAGCAGCTCGGCGAAGAGGGCGCGATTCAGGTCTTCAAGCCGGTCAACAGCAGCGATCTGGTGCTGGGCGGTGTCGGCGTGTTGCAGTTTGAAGTGGTCGCCAGTCGTTTGCTGAACGAGTACGGCGTCGATGCCGTATTCGAAGGCACCAGCATCAGCAGCGCACGCTGGATTTCCTGCGACGACAAGAAGATGCTGGCTGATTTCGAAAAGTCGTCGGCAGGTCATAACCTCGCACATGACGCGGCGGGCAATCTTGCGTATCTCGCCAGTTCGGGCGTCAACCTGCGACTGACACAGGAACGCTGGCCCGGTGTCACTTTCCACGAAACACGTGAACACGCGGCCAGGTTGGGCTGACTCTGCGCTGATTTTCTCGTCCGCTTTTACATCGATCTGCGTCGGTTCCCGCTTCTTCCATGGCCTTGAAGACGGGAGTCGACGCATTGCATTGACATTCATTCCATCCATACAACATCATGCGAATCATCATTCGCTGACAGTGTTGCAGTCGGATTTTCATGGAGACCGGCATGCCGAAGAAATTCAAGTTCACCCGCTTTACCAGTTTCTCGTTGCGCGATCTGTTGATCATGATCGCCCCGATGGCGGTGCTGATCGTCGCTGCCGGATATTTCGCTTATAAGCTGATCAATCCTTTTCCACCGTCGCAGGTCACGATTTCCACGGGACAGGAGAACAGTGCTTACGCGTCCTTTGGCAAGCGATATGCGGAGACGCTTGATAAATACGGCATCAAGGTAACGCTGCGACCTTCGCAAGGCGCGCTGGAAAATCTGCAACGCCTGAAAGACGAGGACACCGATGTCGACGTTGCTTTCGTCCAAAGCAGTTCCATGGAACAGGGCGATGCAGAAAAATACGGACTGGTTTCGCTCGGCACACTGTTTAACGAACCGATCTGGCTCTTCTATCGTGCGAATCTCGATATCAATCGCCTGACACAACTAAAAGGTTTGCGCGTGAATGTGGGTGCCGAAGGCAGCGGGATTCCCAAACTGCTGCGCGATCTGCTGGCGGCCAACGGACTGAAAGACAGCGCAGTGCATCTAAGCACGCTGGATGACAAACCGGCAGCAGATGCCTTGCTGGAAGGGAAAATCGATGCGGCGGTTTTCAGTTCGGCACCGAACAGCTCCGTCATCCAGAAGCTGCTGCGGGCTCCTGCGGTGGATCTTTTCGATTTCTCCCAGGCGGAGGCCTATACGCGTCGTTTCCCCTATCTGTCCCAGGTCACGTTGCCGCGCGGCCTTATCAATCTCGGTCGCGATCAGCCGCCGCGCGATATTCATCTGATTGCGCTGACGACCACACTTTTGGCGCGTGAAGATTTGCATCCGGCGCTGGTCAATCTGTTCGCCCAGGCAGCGGTGAATATTCATGGCACGGCTGGCTGGTTCCGCAAGCGGGGAGAATTTCCGAATGCGGCTGCGACCGATATTCCGGTAGTGCCTGCAGCAGTCAAGTTTTATCGCGATGGAACGCCGTTCCTGCAGAGGTATCTGCCGTTCTGGGTTGCCAACTTTTTCGAACGGATGTGGATCGTGATCGTTGCGTTGGGCGCATTGCTGATTCCGCTGTCGCGCGTGGTTCCTCCGCTGTATGTGTGGAAGGTTCGTTCGCGCATCTATCGCTGGTATGGAGAATTGCGGACGGTGGAACAGGCCATCGAGGAAGTGGCGCCGGACAAACGAAAAGAAGTTTATCCGGCGCAATTACGCAGGCTGGAGGAGCTGGATGACAAGGTGAATCACATTTCGATTCCGCTCTCGTTCGCCGACGAGTTGTATCGCTTGCGCATCAGTATCAATCTGGTACGCAAGCGCATCCTCTGGTTAAGTCAGGAAAAGCCGGCGATGGTCTGACTGTTCGAACCGATCAGGCGCCCAGCCACGGCAGGCCGGCCTTGCACCAACCGTTGACGTTTTTGCGGTGACCGGCTGCGTCTTTCTCACCCTCGAATCCTTCAAGCACGTCGAAGCAGTTGGCATAACCGTGTTCGGTCGCCAGCTTGGCTGCATGACGTGAACGTACAGCACCACGGCACAGGAACAGGATGATGTCATCCTTGTTTGCCACCTGCGCCAATTCCGGCAGAAAGTTCGGATTCGGCGTGCCGCCCGGATACAGATTCCACTGCACGGCGGCATGCTGAGCCGCAGGAATATCGACACGGCCGACCCAGTCGCGTTCGGCATTCGTGCGGACGTCGACAAGCTTGACCCTGGAATCCGAGAGCAGCAGATCAAGCGCTTCCTTCGGCGTTACTGCGCCTGCGTACGGAAGTTGATCGTTTTGACCCCGCGTACGTGCGGTGGAAAGAATGGTCGATGGCGTATTCATGTCGTATGGCTTTCTGTTTGATGCAGAAAACGAATCGCGATGGCAAATCCTTCGTCTGCGGATAAATGATTCATGATGCCGCTGGGGTTATTTTTTCACACGCAGATTTTTTGCATAGAAAAATCCCCAGGCCAGGCCCAGCAAGGCTGCACAGAGCGATGCCAGCAGCACACCGAGCTTGGCCGCGTTCAGCATGTTCGGATCGGAGAACGCGAGTGTTGCGATGAAAATCGACATCGTGAACCCGATGCCGGCAAGCAGTCCCACCAGGCTCACGCCACACCATGTAACGCCGGGCGGGAGCACACACCATCCGAGACGCACGACGATCCAGCTTAATCCGATCACGCCGATCGGCTTGCCGATGACCAGCGCGGCCAGCACGCCGATCATGATCGTTGTCGATCCACTGGCAGAAAGGTCGATGCCGTTTAACGAAACCCCCGCGTTGGCAAGCGCGAACAGCGGCATGATGCCGAAGGCCACCCATGGGTGTAGTGCCATTTGCACGCGGCTGACCGGTGGCAGCAGGTTACGTTGCGCCTGTCGCAGTTGCTTGAGCGGCTCGGCCAGATGATGCGGATCGAATTTTGTTTCTTCCGCGCGTGACCACAGATCCTTGACGGCGTTGGCAGCGACATCGAGCGGCCGTCCATGCATTCGTGTCGGAATGACAGGCGTCATGAGTCCAAGAACGACACCCGCGAGCGTCGGATGCGCGCCTGTTTTCAACAAGCCAATCCACAGGATGGCGCCCGGAAGAACATAGGCATACGCCGATCCGATACCGATCCATTGCATGCCAAGTACGATCAGGATGCCGATTGCAGCAATGATGAAGCCGTCGTAGCTCAGTCCGCCGGAATAGAAAATGGCGATGATCAGCACGGCAACGATGTCATCGATGATGGCCAGTGCCAGCAGAAAAATCCGGACATTGGAAGGAATCGAGCGGCCCAGCAATGCGAGCACACCTACTGCAAAAGCGATATCGGTCGCAGTCGGCACGGCCCAGCCATGCGCCTGAATACCGGCGTGATTCATGGCGAGATATATCAATGCCGGTACAACGACGCCACCCAATGCGGCAGAAAGCGGTAGTGCGGCCAGTCGCATGCTGGCGAGGGCGCCTTCATGAATCTCCCGACGGATTTCCATGCCAACCACAAGGAAAAAGATGGTCATCAACGCGTCATTGATGAGGAAATGCAGCGATTGCGATACGGTCCAGTTACCGACGGAGAACGACAGGTTCGTGTGCCACAAATGATGGTAGCTGTCTGCAGCCGGCGAATTCGCCCAGATCAAGGCGATGGCGGCAGCGGCGAGTAACACGACGCCGCTGAACGCTTCAATGTGCAGAAAACGTTCAAGCGTGGCAAAGGCGCGCTCGGCGAGAAGTTGTGCGCGCGGCAGGGAATTGGCGCTTTGAGGCTGTTTCGGATTCATGAGCAGATTCTCCGCGTGGCGGCCCGACCGACGCATTACCTGTTTGCCGCGATATGCGACATACACCCATTACACATTTTACATGAGCAACTTGTCTTTCCAGTTCAACAAAGCTGTTAAGAAGCATGCGCACCAAAAAAGGGAGTGTAGAGATAGTCCAAACGAAATTGCATTTGTTTGGTGCGTTAACACATTAATGCACCTTAATTGTGCGTTTAATGGCAAAGGAAAGAAGAGTCGGAAAATAGGTAAAGCGGCAGTAAAAGTGCATTTCCCGAGCGTGCCCTGCAGCAGTGCGAATCCGGTAATTCCTGCAAAGTTCGTGGCATGGAATCTGCTATCATTCCGGGCGAGTTATGGACATGCTGTTTGACGCAAGCCTCAGCACGGATCACAACCCCAATTAATTCTGTATTACGTTGCTCATTTTAGGAGATTCGCATGGCAAGGACGGCCGCAGAGGTCTTGAAGATGGTGAAAGACAACGAAGTCAAATTCGTTGATTTTCGCTTTGCTGACACACGAGGCAAAGAACAGCACGTCACCGTGCCGGTTTCGCATTTCGACATGGACAAGTTTGAATCCGGTCATGCATTCGACGGTTCGTCGATCGCCGGCTGGAAAGGTATCGAAGCCTCCGACATGCTGTTGATGCCGGATCCGAATACCGCGAACATCGATCCGTTCATGGAAGAAACCACGCTGTTCATGCAATGCGACGTCATCGAACCATCCGACGGCAAAGGTTACGACCGCGATCCGCGTTCGATCGCCAAGCGTGCAGAAGCCTATCTGAAATCCTCCGGCCTGGGCGACACCGCCTACTTCGGTCCTGAGCCAGAATTCTTCATTTTCGACGGCGTCCGCTGGAAAATCGGCATGGACGGCTGCTTCGTCAAGATCGATTCCGAAGAAGCATCGTGGAGCACCGGCGAAAAGATCGAAGGCGGCAATACCGGCCATCGTCCTGCAGTAAAAGGCGGCTACTTCCCGGTTCCACCAGTCGACAGCTTCCAGGACATGCGTTCGGAAATGTCGCTGATTCTCGAATCAATGGGCATTCCTGTTGAAGTGCATCACCACGAAGTCGCTGGCGCCGGCCAGAACGAACTGGGCACCAAGTTCTCGACGCTGGTTGAGCGCGCCGACTGGACCCAGAACCTGAAATACGTCGTGTGGAATGTTGCACACACCTACGGTAAAACGGCAACCTTCATGCCGAAGCCGATCGTTGGCGACAACGGTTCGGGCATGCACGTTCACCAATCGGTCTGGAAAGACGGCAAGAACCTGTTCGCAGGCGACGGCTATGCCGGACTGTCGGACTTCGCGCTGTACTACATCGGCGGCATCATCAAGCACGCCAAGGCACTGAACGCGATCACCAACCCAGGTACCAACTCGTACAAGCGTCTGGTTCCAGGTTACGAAGCACCGGTCAAGCTGGCTTATTCGGCACGCAACCGTTCGGCTTCGATCCGTATCCCTCACGTGTCGAATCCAAAAGGCCGTCGCGTCGAAGCGCGTTTCCCGGATCCTCTGGCGAACCCGTACCTGTGCTTCGCAGCGTTGCTGATGGCAGGTCTGGACGGCGTGCAGAACAAGATTCATCCAGGC
>NZ_DATMTD010000006.1:0-12670 GCF_035565035.1 Oxalicibacterium sp.
ATTCATCGACGGCCTGTATTGCCGAAAAAGCAGGGCAGTAGAATCCGCTCGTCCAAATAAAAAATGCGGCGCCCATTCACATGAGAACCGCATATTTATATCGATTTGATTGGTGCCGGGAGCCGGAATCGAACCGGCACGCCTTGCGGCGCGGGATTTTGAGTCCCGTGCGTCTACCTGTTCCGCCATCCCGGCAACGCAAGCCCGTTATTATGCGCGATTCGCGATTTTTGAGCAAGACTCACATGAACGCAAATTGCTTTTGATAAATCGTTGGTTGATGACGAATACAGGCGGCGATAACAAGTTGACGCATTAACCAATGCGACGACCGATTATTTTTGTTCGGCCGGCACGTCGTAGATTCTGCGATACAGACGGAAGCGTTCGTTACGGTCCGACGCGCGACGGCCCAGCCACAGCAATTGCCATTGCCTGCCGTCATGGGTCTTGATGCGCGGTGAATCGTTGCCACGATGATGGTCCTGCAGCAGGAGGAAATCGCAACGGCGTTGTTCATTCGGCGGAGCGAATTTGATGTCGCCGAAGTAGGCAAACGACGCGCGCTGTGCTTCTCCGACATCGGTTGCGACGCAACGTTTGACAGGA
The DNA here is from genome assembly GCF_035565035.1 of Oxalicibacterium sp. Classification (GTDB taxonomy): domain Bacteria; phylum Pseudomonadota; class Gammaproteobacteria; order Burkholderiales; family Burkholderiaceae_D; genus Oxalicibacterium. The sequence goes on from NZ_DATMTD010000006.1 coordinate 610, forward strand.
GGCAGTTCATCCGCGATCTCGCGGGCAACGATGGCATAGCTCTTGATGTAATTGCCCCATGGCAGCCAAAGCGTCATCAACAACAGCCAGCACAGGATGATGCCGCCGGAAGACAGCACGACGGCGCGCCACAATACTGAAGGGCGGCGCGAAATGCGCCAGTAGACGATCCAGATCCAGGCAGCCGATGCAGCAGCCGCGAAAAGAAAAGTCAGCAGGCTGAATTCCGGTTTGAAACCGGGCGCAATCTTGAATGCGTTTCTCGCCAGTTGTGCAGGCCAGCCGGTCTGCTTGGCGATCCAGCCGATCCAGATGAAAACCGCGCAGGTCGACAGCATCATGACCGAGAACCAGTCGACCGCATTGATTGCGCCACGCTTCATCGTCGGCAGTCCGAAGGCCGCGAGAATCGCCAGCATCGGCAGTAATGGCAGCAAATTCGTTTCATCCACATCAGGGTTCAGCAACGCGAGTAGAAGCAGCGTGGCGAAGAAGGTAAGCGGCAGCGTGATGTGCAATGCTTCACGCTGGCGTCGCCATGCATAGACTGCCCAGATCGCGAATGGCCAGGCTGGCCATGCAAACCAGATCACGTTCTTCAGGAAGTACTGCAGCGTCGGCCACGTCGGTGAATCGATTTGCTGGTAATTCCACGCCATCCATGTGGCGGTTGCCGCATTGTCCGACGGCATCGCGGTGAAGTATGCAACCAGCGTCCATGATGCAGCGACCAGTGCGCCGAGCGGTAGCGTGATCAGCATCAGGCGCAACAGCACGCCGCGTTCGCGTACCGATGCCAGCGCCACAATGCCGAACCAGAGGCCGAGCGGTACGACCCAGCCGCGTGTCAGTGCCAGCAGACCGAGCACAAGGCCGAAGCCGATGGCGCTGCATGTCGAACGCGATTCGAACATGCGTGTTGCTGCATAGAGCGAGAATGCCACCAGCGATACCTGCAACGCGTCCGATGTGGTGCCGTGGCTGTGTACCAGCAGGCCGAGGCTGCCGAGATAAATCAGCAATGCACCGTCCGCCAGCGTGCGGCCGAAATCCTTCGGCTCGGGCTGACCGCCAAAAGCGAGCTTCAACGGTTGTGCATCGGTGCGGCGACCGAGCAGATAAGTGGTGTACCACACCGACATCGAACCGAGCAGGAAGAAGCCGATCGGCGCAACGCGTGCCGCCATTGGCTCGCCGAACAGCCAGCCGAACAGCTTGATGCAGATTGCGCCGAGCCAGAATGTCAGTGGACCTTCTTCGTACATCGGCAGGCCGGCGATGTTCGGCGCCAGCCAGTCGGCCAGCGTGCCGTGCGCCATTGTCCACATGATGCCGAAGCCGGCAGCATCATCCGGCTTCCATGGGTCGCGACCGACCAGGCCGGGAAGAATATAGAGTAAACACAGTGCGAACAGCGCCCAGCGCGGGAGAGCAAGCGTGGCAGAGGCGGGGAGTCGGACTGGCTTCATGAAGGGATGCTGTTTTTATATGATTCGGCGCTATTGTGCCGCAAAAAATCGCTGGCAGTGCAGTGATCGATGAATGGCGTATTAGTTGCACTGTATGGAAAGGCATGCCGGTAACGCGCGGACTGCCAACAAAAAAGGCAGCCGTAGCTGCCTTTTTTCACACACGCATCCGAAATTATTCGGCCACTTGCGTTTTGGAGCCGACGGTACCGAACTTCTTGCGGAACTTGTCCACGCGACCTGCGGTATCGACGATCTTGTGCTTGCCGGTGTAGAACGGGTGCGATTCCGACGACACCTCGATTTTGATCAGCGGATATTGCTTGCCTTCGAAATCGATGGTTTCACGCGTTTGAATGGTCGAACGGGTGATGAATTTGAAATCGTTGGACATGTCCTGAAACACGACTTCGCGATAATCCGGGTGAATGCCTTCTTTCATGTTTGCCTCAATGGTTTGGTAGCCAATCGTCACTTCGTCGGCCGCACTGCTTCTTGGCCCGATTGTCGATCACTTGCCTGGTTGGAAATAGCCGAAGATTATACAATGAAATCAGCAGCTTGCGGAACATGCGCTGAGAAGGAAAACCCTGTTTCAATACGTTGTGGCAAAAAAGGAAGAAACGAGCGCGCAAAAAGCAGTTTTCAATGCGTGTTGTCGCAATTGCATCTGTTTTTTGTGCATGCAGCAATAAAGAAAAAGCCCGACGTTCGCAAGCTGCAATAACGTCGGCTCCGGCAGCCGATTTTTCAGGTCGGCGCAGATTCAACCAGTCTTCAGATCATCATCAAGAGCCGCTACCGCGACGCATCATGTCGAAGAATTCGGCGTTGTTTTTCGTCGCTTTCATCTTGTCGAGGATGAATTCCATCGCCTCGATTTCGTCCATGTCGTACATCAACTTACGCAACACCCAGATTTTTTGTAGTTGATCCGGCTTGATCAGCAATTCTTCGCGACGTGTGCCGGACTTGCTCAGGTTGATCGCCGGATAGACGCGTTTTTCGGCCAGGCGGCGTTCCAGATGGACTTCCATATTGCCGGTTCCTTTGAATTCTTCAAAGATCACGTCATCCATGCGGCTGCCGGTTTCGATCAGCGCGGTCGCGATGATGGTCAGCGAACCGCCTTCTTCGACGTTACGTGCGGCACCGAAGAAGCGTTTCGGACGTTGCAATGCGTTGGCATCGACACCGCCGGTCAGCACTTTGCCGGAGGCCGGAATCACGGTGTTGTAGGCGCGTGCCAGACGGGTGATCGAATCCAGCAGGATCACGACGTCTTTTTTCATTTCAACCAGACGCTTGGCTTTTTCCAGCACCATTTCGGCGACCTGGACGTGACGCGTTGCTGGTTCGTCGAAGGTCGATGCAACGACTTCGCCGCGCACCGAGCGCTGCATTTCGGTTACTTCTTCAGGGCGTTCGTCGATCAGCAACACGATCATCACTGCTTCCGGATGATTGGTCGTGATCGCATGGGCGATGTGCTGCAGAATCACCGACTTGCCGGATTTAGGCGATGCCACCAGCAAGCCGCGTTGGCCTTTGCCGATCGGCGCGATCAGATCGATGATGCGGCCGGTGATGTTTTCTTCGCCGCGCATTTCACGTTCAAGCAGCAATGGCTTGTTCGGATGCAGCGGCGTCAGATTTTCAAACAGGATGCGATGCTTGGATGCTTCTGGCGCTTCGCCGTTGACCTTGTCGACCTTGACCAGGGCAAAGTAACGTTCGCCGTCTTTCGGTGTGCGGACTTCGCCTTCGATCGAATCGCCGGTGTGCAGATTGAAGCGGCGGATTTGCGAAGGTGAAATGTAGATGTCGTCAGTGGACGCCATGTAGCTGGCGTCGGGCGAGCGCAGGAAGCCAAAGCCGTCAGGCAATACTTCGAGTGCGCCATCGCCAAAAATTTGTTCTCCCGATTTCGCGCGTTTCTTGAGAATCGCGAACATCAGTTCCTGTTTGCGCAAGCGCGCTGCGTTGTCGATGTCGAGGCTGATTGCCATTTCGAGCAATGCGGAGACGTGTAACGCCTTTAATTCAGATAAATGCATAGTGTTGAGTTTCCCGGGACGGGAGATAAAAAGGTGGGGGAGGGAACTACGTGGTGAAGTTTGCTATTAAGAAGCAGCGATGCGGGCGCATCGCTGCCTGTTTATTTCTTAGATGTTGCCGTCAATGAACGCGGTCAACTGGCCTTTTGCCAATGCGCCGACTTTCTGCGCGGCCGGTGCGCCATCCTTGAACAGGATCAGCGTCGGAATGCCGCGGATGCCGAACTTGGCAGGAATCGCCTGGTTCGCATCGACGTCCATCTTCGCGATCTGGATCTTGCCTGCGTATTCTTTCGCGACTTCTTCCAGGATCGGTGCAATCATTTTGCACGGACCGCACCATTCAGCCCAGAAATCGACCAGAACCGGGGTGCCGGATTTCAGTACGTCTGCGTCAAAGGATGCATCGCTAATGTGTTTGATGTTTTCGCTCATGTTTGCCTCAGTGTGAGGAGAAAGGGAAATAAATCGGCGCCTTTACGACAACCGTTCCTGTCGTTTTGCTTGCAACGCCTCCTGATACTGCAACAAACATGGAGACGATACGGATTAGTTCAAGTTGTAGGGGGCGACAGCAGGTAATCAGGCGGGGTCTGGGCAGATCATAACCTATTTTATAAAAAGTGTGGCGGCACCCGGAAAATTTCACGCTGCCTCGCATAAAATGCAAAACCGATTGCGATTTTTCCGCCTGTTTCCTCATTCATTTCCCCTGCTGAAATCCTCTTCATGACATTTCGCTCCATTGCCATTTCGCCTTCTCCCGTCTTCTGGGATGACGCGGCACGCGTGGTGCTGGCGAGCGAACATGTCGAGGATCGACGCGATCTGTCTGCCGTGCGGGTCGTGGTTCCGACGTTTGCACACGCACATCTGCTTAAGGATGCATTAAGTCGTCAGATCAACGCGACATTCATCCCGCCGACGATTTCCACGATGTTCGGCTGGCTGGGCATGTTGCCGCCGACCTCCGGCCCGGTTGCCACCGCTGCCAGCGAACGATTGATGTCGTTGTATGCGTCGTTACGTGAACACGGCTGGCTGAAGAAGTTGTTCGGCGCGCGTCGCAATACCGATCTGTTGCCATTGGCTGAAATCCTGCTGACACTGTCCGACGAGTTGACGCAGGCGCTGTTGCCATCGCTGCAAGCGACGCCCGACTTCGCCGATGAGCGCTGGCATGCCGCGCTGCAAAAATTGACGCCGGTCGCACGCAATCTGTTATCGGACGAAACGCAACTGGTGTGGTCAATCTGGAAGAGCCAGCTCGATGCGAACGATGCGATCGTGACGCGTTATTTGCGCATGCAACATCTGGCACGCAATACACGACAACCCTTGTTCTGGGTCAGCCCGGTCGCGCCGGATGCGATTGAGCAGGCGTTTATCGATACGCATGCGATGCAATTGCCGGTCACCGTCATTACGCTGGACTGGCATGCATCTTCGATTGCGACAACCTACGCCGCGGCCTGGCCGGAAATCGTGCAGGACGAACAGGCCATCGATTACAGTGGAATCGTCACACCGGCCGGCTTGCGACTGAATGCCGCGACAAGCCTGGAAGAAGAAGCGACCACCGGCGCGCAAACCATCATCGACTGGCTGCAAGCCGGCCGGGAAAAGATCGCCATCGTCGCGCAGGATCGCGTCGTTGCCCGTCGCATCCGCGCACTGCTGGAGCGTGCAGAAGTCATCGTGTCCGACGAGACGGGATGGAAACTGTCAACCACGCGCGCTGCAGCCGCGTTCGCTGCATGGTTTGACCTGATCGCGGCACGCGCCGAAACGGTCGCGCTGCTCGATTTCTTGAAGTCCCCATTTGTCTTTGCCGGGACGGATGACAAAGCCGATCTGGTAATGGCGATAGAAATCGCATTGCGCCGCGCCAACATTGCCGGCGACTGGGCGACGGTTACTGACGCGTTGACTGCTTTGCCGGTTGCGCAATCACTGGTTGTCCGTTTGGCGGAGCAGGCCAAATCCTATGCCGGTCGCAAAACGTTGTGCGACTGGATCGCAACAACCGAACGCACGTTTGCATCGCTTGGCATGACGGAGGCGCTGTCTGCGGATATCGCCGGTCAGCAATCGCTGCAGTTGCTGAAAGCGATCGCGCAGGATTGCGATGGCGTGGGTCACGCATTTTCGTTTTCCGAGTGGCGTGCATTCGTCAATCTGCAACTGGAATCCGCACCGTTCATTCAAAAGCAGATCGATCGGCGTGTGGTGATGCTGCCACTGAACGGCGCGCGATTGCGCGGTTTCGATGCGGTATTGATGGTAGGTGTCGATTCGGATCACCTGCCGTCCCAGCCGTCGGAAACCCTGTTCTTTGCCAACGCCGTTCGGGGTGAGTTGGGACTCGCAACGCGCGAAAGTCGGCAGCGGCAACAACTGCGCGACTTCACCGAATTATTGTCTGCCAATAACGAGATCGTGCTGTCATGGCAAACGACCAGGGATGGCGAGCCGAACACAGTCAGTCCGTGGATCGAACGCCTGCAATTGACGCTGGCAAAAGCAGGTGCCGCACCGCTTGCAACGCACGTCGCAACCGTGGCGTCGCGACAGTTGCACGCAACCCCGGTCACGATGCCGGCCCCTAGTGCGCCGCAGCTACGGCCGCTGCGTTTGTCGGCCAGCGGGTACAACAGTCTGGTCGCATGTCCTTATCAGTTTTTTGCCACGCGCATGCTCGGTCTGGCCGGCATCGACGAGTTGTCGGACCTGCCGGAAAAGCGCGATTACGGCGACTGGCTGCATCAGATACTGGCGACTTTCCATACGACGATGCGCGACCAACACATTGCCGTCGAAGATCGTGCCGCCTTGCTGAACGACATTTCGCAAAAGATTTTTGCACAATCGCTGGATAAAAGCGGCGCGGCCCTCGGCTATTTTGCCCGCTGGGAAAAGGCGATGCCGGCGTATCTGGCATGGGTTGAAGAAAGGGAAAGGCAGGGCTGGCATTTCGTCTTCGGCGAGGAGCATCTGGAAAGAACGCTGCGCTGGGAAAATGATGGAGCGCAAGGCGACATCATCCTGCACGGTTATGTCGACCGTATCGACGAAAACGACGGTGGTGAACGCGCGGTGCTTGACTATAAAAGTACCAATGCAACGTCATTGAACAGCCGACTGAAGCAGGGCGAGGATCATCAACTGCCGTTTTACGGTTTGCTGTCCGACATTCCCTTATTGAACGCTTGCTACGTTCCGCTTGATACCAGGGACAAAATAAAGGAAGTCGAGGCACCGGATTTTTCTGCCTGGCAGCACGCACTGGAAGAACAGATTACGCATAGCATGCAGGCGATCGACGGTGGTGCGCCATTGGCGGCGACGGGGCCTGAATCCGTTTGCCAGTATTGCGATGCGCGCGGACTGTGTCGCAAGGGAGCGTGGTGATGAGCGCACCGCAGAATGACGTCGAATTGGCGCACGCGTATGAAATAAACGGCGCTGTCGCTGATGCTGCGCAATTTACGGCGATCGCATGCGATCCGGCGCGATCCGTCGTGGTGGAAGCGTGCGCCGGTAGCGGCAAGACCTGGCTGCTGGTCGCTCGCGTGTTGCGGCTGCTGCTTGCCGGGACCGAACCGGCCGCCATCCTGGCGATCACCTTCACGCGCAAGGCCGCGCAGGAAATGCGCGAGCGCCTGTTGCATCTGCTGCAGGAGCTGGCACTGGCATCCGACCAGCAAGCGACGCTGATCCTGCTTGAACGCGGCATCACCTTGCAGCAAATTCCCTCCATGTTGCCGTCGGCCCGAAGTTTGTACGAGCGCGTGTTGCGCAGTCCGAGCGCCTTGTCGATCGATACGTTTCACAGCTGGTTTGCGCGATTAATCCAGATTGCGCCGCTCGCGTCCGGCGTACCGCACGGTTATACCTTGACCGAAGCGACCGGAGAGTTACACGCGGACACGTACAGCCGCTTCATGCAATCGGTCAACGATGCCGATCAACAGCATGTCAGGCAGGCACTGGTCGATCTGTATCAGATGGTCGGCGACTGGAATGCACGCAATCTGCTGAATGCGTTTGTCGACAAACGCGCAGAATGGTGGGCCGCGGAGCAATGTGGTCAGCCACTCGACTGGCTGTGCGAATTGTGTGGTGAGGATGGCGAAACCGATGCACGCCTGTCGTTGTGGCAAGACGAAAAGTTGATTGCGCGCGTGAGTCGCATTGCATGGCTATTGGGACAGGGAACCGACGTCAACCAGAAGCGTGCGGTCGCGATCGAACAGCCGTTGAGCGCCGGCGCAACACTGGAAAATTTCGCCGCAGTCGCCAATGAATTTTTCGACGCTGCCGGCAAGCCGCGCAAAAATCGCAGTACAAAGAATCTGACCAAGGTGTTGATCGATCACCTGGGTGATAGCGGGGTTGAAGCATTCGAGCGGGAATTCGATGAAGTCGGCGATGCGCTGAAACGGATTTTGATGCGCAGCACCGAACCGCAGGTCATTGCGCTGAACCGCGCATTGTTTGTGGCCGGTGCCGCCTATCTGGAACTCTATCAGGCGGTCAAGGCCGAGCAGCGCGTGTTCGACTTTTCCGACCTTGAATGGCAGGCCTATCGTCTGCTGTCGAATGAAGAGCATGCTGCGTATCTGCAAAGCCGGCTTGATTCCCGCTATCAGCATGTGCTGCTGGACGAATTCCAGGATACCAATCCGCTGCAATGGGGAATCGTGCAGGCATGGCTGGCTGCGTACGGCAGCGATCATGATCGCCCAAGCATGTTTGTCGTCGGCGATCCCAAGCAATCGATTTATCGCTTCCGCCGTGCCGAACCACGCGTGTTTACCGCGGCGCGTGAACAATTGACGGCGCAGGGCGCGGATTTCCTGCGAACCAATCAGACGCGTCGTAATGCGCAGGCGATCGTCGATGTGATGAATGCAAGCCTGATCCATAATCCCATTTTCAAACCGCAAACGACATTGAGCGGGCAAGGCGGCGCAGTCTGGAAACTGCCGCTGGCAAAACTCGAAGAAGCCGAAAAGATTGCGTGGTCGCCATCGCACCTGCGTGATCCGTTGACCACCTCCCGCGAGGAACAGGAAGACGAACGGCGATTGCATGAAGGCCGCGCGGTGGCGCAGGCGATTCTGCGTGCACGGTCGACCGTCGACGATTTTGCGTGGTCGGATGTGATGATGCTGGTAAAAAAGCGTACGCATCTGCGCGCTTATGAGCGGGCCTTGCGCGAAGCAGGCATTCCATTCATTTCGGACAAACGCGGTGGATTGCTGGCGTCGCTCGAAATCGCCGACCTGATCGCATTGCTGACATTCCTGATCACGCCGAACGACAATCTGGCGCTGGCACATGTATTGAAATCGCCGATTATCGGTGCGAGCGACGACGACCTGATCATGCTGGCCAGCCGCACCGGTCGCACTTGGTGGCAACGATTGCATCAATGCGAGGCTTCTTCGGCATTGCCGGTCGCATTGCAGCGCGCAATCGCATTGCTGAGCCGATGGTTGCAGATGGCGCCGCATTTGCCGGTGCACGACCTGCTCGATCGGATCCTGCATGAAGGCGACGTGATTGCGCGATATGCATCGTCGGTATCACCGCTGGTACGCGCGCAGGTACTGGGCAATATTGAAGCCTTTACCGAACTGGCGCTGAATCTGGACGCCGGCCGCTATCCAAGCCTTCCGAAATTCATCCATGCGTTGAACCAGTTGCAGAAAAATGCCGACAGCGATGCGCCGGATGAAGCGGACGCCGATGCATCGACCGATGCCGTGCGCATCATGACCATTCACAGCGCGAAAGGGCTGGAAGCACGGATTGTAGTGCTGCTCGATGCGAATCACAGCGAAGCGATGCGTGAAGATATCGGCGTCTTGTGCGAATGGTCGCAGGAAGATGGCGGGCCGCGCCATTTCTCCGCGTTCGGCAAGCAATCGGAGCGCGGCGTTGCGCGTGATCGCTTGTTCGAGGAAGAAGAACAGCTGAAAACGCAGGAAGACTGGAACCTTCTGTACGTCGCCATCACGCGTGCAAAAAACCTGCTGATCGTCAGCGGTGTGGCGGACGGGCGTAGTGCCGCCAGCGATGGGGTCGCGGACGGCTGCTGGTATGGCCGCATTTTGGGCGGCGAGTTGATGCACGTCGAACAGCTTTTCGACGCATCTTCCTATACGCAAACGCACAAGCACTTCGAACTGCCGATTTTCACGCCCGCATCCTTGCCTGCGCCGGCAGCGGCGATCGACGATGTTTTCTCCAGTGCAGTCATCGATGAAGGAATCGCGTTGCACGCGTTGATGGAGCGACTGACGGACCAACATGACTGGCCTGTGACATTGCCGTCCCTATTGGCTGTGGCGCAATGGCTGAACTTTCCGGCCGAACTGGCGCAGACCGTGCACACACAGGCGAGTGCGATTCTGACCGAACCCGCGCTTGCACGATTCTTCGATCCTGCGGCCTATCGGTATGCGCGCAACGAAATGGAAGTCGTGGTTGACGGCGCAACGATGCGGTTTGACCGGCTGGTCATGTTTGACGACGAACTGTGGATTCTCGATTACAAGCGTAATCTGCTGGAATCGGAACGTCTCGCCTATGCACAACAACTGGAAGATTACCGTGCGGCGGCACAGGAAGTTTTTCCGGATACGGCAATACGCACGGCACTGATTACCGTCGACGGCCGTTTGATCGAAATGCCGTGACACATAAGTAAACCGTCATCCATGCGCGAACGACGGCAGAAACAGGTGCACGTCGAAAGATGCGACAGATGCCGTTCTGTTATCGAAAACGATCCCGGAAAGAGTGAATGGGCGCGCGGGCGGTGTTGTTATCCGCGTTCGGGATGCGGCGGCTATTGACTGTCGTTCCTCCGCACAACTATAGTGGCGAAATATGATTTCCGACTTTCACGATCTTTCCGAAAAAATCAGCCAACTGGCTGCATTGACCCAGTCGCTGCGCAGCGAAAATGCTGAATTGCGGCTGCGTTCCGTTGCCTTGGCGGCGGAAAATGCCGAACTGGCGCGTCGCATGCAGGAGGCGCACGATCGCGTTTCCGCACTGCTGGAAAAAATTCCGGCCCCCGAACAGGATGAGGAAGCAGCATGATTCAGCTCGATGTATCCATCATGGGGCAAAACTACAAACTCGCATGCAAGGAAGGCGAGGAAGAAACATTGCGCGCAACGGTTGCCTATCTCGATGAGAAAATGACGGCGATCCGCGATGCGGGCAAGATCAAGGGCACCGACCGTATCGCCGTGATGGCGGCGCTGGGCGTGACGGCGGAACTGCTGTCCGTCAAATCGCCGGATGGTCCGCTGTCAGGCATGGCAATTGTTGAAGTCAAGCAGAAAATCGCTGCAATGCATACCGTGCTCGACAGTGCGCTTGCGCCACAGGAAAATCTTTTTTAATCAAACTCTCTTTTACTTGGAGTGCGATTGGAGTAGACTTTAAGTCCCCTGCGGTGTTCGCCATTGCCATAATTCCTTGAACCATTTATGCGCAGCGGCCGCGGAATTTTGTTCGACGGGCGTGAGCGTCGCTAGTCCGATGAACCCGAAGTTGAACTAACTGCGGCCAACTTGAACCTCTTGGTTCAGGATGCCGGCAAAGCGGCACATGCGGGGACTGAATCACGAACGGCTGCATGCAGATGCGGCCGTTTTTTTATCTGCGTTTTTCGTGAAACGTCATGTAACGGCTGTATTGAATACCGTTGCCGTCCGCTTTCTGTCTGTCGTTCTGTCTGTTGTCCCATTCGATCTTCCATTTTCACGGTGATTGCCATGCGCTACTGGTTGATGAAATCCGAACCCGGCGAAGTGAGTATCGACGATGCGCTAGCCGCTCCCGGAAAAACCGTACCATGGACAGGGGTGCGCAATTACCAGGCGCGCAACTTCATGCGCGATGCGATGCAGGTTGGCGACGGCGTGCTGTTCTACCATTCGAGCTGTCCGGAACCGGGTATCGCCGGGCTGGCCGAAGTGGCGAGCACGCCTTACCCCGATGAAACACAATTCGACAAGCGCAGTCATTACTTCGACCCGAAGGCCACGCATGAGACGCCGCGCTGGATGCTGGTGGATGTGCGCATCAAGAAAAAGACGCGTCTTATGTCACTGGCCGAATTAAGGGCAACGCCCGAACTGGCCGACATGCAGGTGCTGCAGCGCGGCAATCGCCTGTCCATAACACCAGTCTCTCCTGCCGAATGGCAATTCATTTGTACGCATTTGTTATAACGCCATGCACGCAATCTTATGCGTAGCGAGCAAGTTTATTTCTCCTGCGTGACATGGGTTACATCTGCTAACAATCTTTTTACCGATGGTCACAGGAAAAATTTCATTCCTGTTTCACTGCATGGTGCGGCACACCATTGATGCATCGCATCGGTGCGCGCCGACGCCTTCCCTGCAATTCCATTCAATGAAAATGCGTGCTCTTCCGAGTGAAGAAGGCCTTTTCTCCTTACCGGTGCTGATTAAAATTTAATCAGGTACTTTGCATCTTTTACGT
>NZ_DATMTD010000007.1:0-4612 GCF_035565035.1 Oxalicibacterium sp.
TTAGGTACTTTGGCAGCCTTGATCTTGATCGCTTCGCCGGTACGCGGATTGCGGCCGGTACGAGCAGCGCGCTTGCCTACGGAAAATGTGCCGAAACCGACCAGGGTAACGGAACCGTTCTTTTTCAACGTGGTTTTGACAGCACCAATCAGGGAGTCAAGTGCGCGCGTTGCAGCAGCTTTGGAAATATCTGCAGAATCGGCAATGTGGTCAATCAATTCGGTTTTATTCACTTACGTCCCCTCACAAAGGTTGAATATCGCACGTCGCTTTACAGAATGTGTATCGCAACTATGCGCAGGCAGAAAAATCTGCAGCAGGTATTAAACAAGCCGCAAAGCCTTGTGTCAAGCGCTTTGCCGCAGATTCCTCTCTGAAAAACCAAACGATTTCTGAAACAATTCACCAATGTATGCAACGTTCGGTACTACATAAGAAAAAAAGCGCTCCGAAGAGCGCTTTTTCAAAACTGCATGATTACCGTGGGATCAATGCTTCATCACGTTCGGATCGGTCGATTCCGAATTTTTCGTGACGGATGCATCGACTGCGACATCCTCTTCCGACAAGGCAACCGGTGCACGCTCAAGTGCAATTTCCAGCACTTTATCGATCCAGCGAACCGGAACGATCTCGAGCTTGTTCTTCACGTTGTCAGGAATCTCTGCAAGATCCTTCACGTTCTGTTCAGGAATCAACACGGTCTTGATACCGCCGCGATGTGCTGCCAGCAGTTTTTCCTTCAGACCGCCGATCGGCAACACTTCACCGCGCAACGTGATTTCACCCGTCATCGCAACATCTGCTCTTACCGGAATACCGGTGAAGACAGACACCATTGCCAGCGTCATCGCCACACCTGCAGATGGACCATCCTTCGGCGTCGCACCTTCGGGAACGTGAATGTGGATATCGCTCTTCTCGAAAATCTCCGGCTTGATGCCGAGTTTCTTCGCACGATTACGCACAACCGTGCGCGCCGCCTCGATCGATTCCTTCATCACATCGCCCAGCGTACCGGTGCGAATGATGTTGCCCTTGCCTGGCATGCTGACCGATTCGATCGTCAACAAATCGCCGCCGACTTCGGTCCATGCAAGACCAACCACCTGACCGATCTGATTCTCTTTTTCGGCAACGCCAAAATCGAACTGACGCACACCGAGGAACTTGTCGATGTTCTTCGACGTCACGCTGATCTTGCGATCCTGCTTTTTCAGCAGCAGCATCTTGACGACCTTGCGGCAGATTTTCGAAATTTCACGTTCCAGCGAACGCACACCGGCTTCACGCGTGTAGTAACGAATGATGTCGCGAATCGCCGATTCCGCCACGCTGATTTCGCCTTCCTTCAGACCGTTATTCTTGATCTGTTTTGGCAAAAGATAGCGTTGCGCAATGCTGGTCTTTTCATCTTCCGTATAACCGGACAGACGAATCACCTCCATACGATCCAGCAATGCAGGTGGAATGTTGTACGAGTTCGACGTCGCGACGAACATCACGTCGGAGAGATCGAAGTCGACTTCCACATAGTGATCCGAGAACGTATGGTTTTGTTCCGGATCCAGCACTTCCAGCAATGCAGACGACGGATCGCCGCGGAAATCCATGCCGAGCTTGTCGATCTCATCAAGCAGGAACAATGGATTACGCACACCGGTTTTCGACAGACTTTGCAGAATCTTGCCTGGCATCGAACCGATGTAGGTACGGCGATGGCCGCGAATCTCTGCTTCATCACGCACACCACCCAATGCCATGCGCACGAACTTGCGATTCGTTGCGCGTGCGATCGACTGACCCAGCGACGTTTTACCGACGCCCGGAGGACCGACGAAGCACAGGATCGGCGCTTTTACCTTGTCGACGCGTTGTTGCACGGCGAGATACTCAAGGATGCGTTCCTTGACCTTGTCCAGACCGTAGTGATCGTCTTCCAGCACGCGTTCGGCATTCGACAGATCGTTGTTGACCTTGGATTTTTTCTTCCATGGCAAACCAAGCAACGTATCGATATAGTTACGCACAACTGTCGCCTCTGCTGACATCGGCGACATCAGCTTCAGTTTTTTCAGTTCGCTTTGTGCCTTGGCGAGTGCCTCCTTCGGCATTTTTGCCAGAAGAATTTTTTTCTCGAGTTCTTCGAGATCGGCGCCCTCTTCACCTTCACCCAATTCCTTCTGGATCGCCTTGACCTGCTCGTTCAGGTAGTACTCGCGCTGAGATTTCTCCATCTGGCGTTTTACACGGCCGCGAATGCGCTTCTCGACTTGCAGAATGTCGAGCTCACCCTCCAGCTGGCCGAGCAGATGCTCGTAGCGTTTGGCAACGTTGAAAATTTCCAGGATGACTTGCTTTTGTTCCAGCTTCAGCGGTAAATGCGCAGCAATGGTATCGGCCAAACGGCCGGCATCATCAATGCCTGCCAGTGAAGTCAGGATTTCAGGCGGGATCTTCTTGTTCAGTTTGACGTACTGATCGAACTGCTGGACGATCGCACGACGCATGGCCTCGACTTCCGACTCATCACCGGCTTCGGATTCAATAGGCGTCAGATCGGCAACGAAATGTGTTTCCAGCTCGCTGATGTGATGGATGCGTGCACGCTGCGCGCCTTCGACCAGCACCTTGACGGTGCCATCGGGCAGCTTCAGCATTTGCAGAATATTGGCGACGCAGCCGATTTCATAGATATCGTCAGCTGACGGCTCATCCTTGGCCGCAGCTTTCTGGGCAGCCAGCATGATGCTCTTGCCCTGCTCCATGGCTGCTTCCAGCGCCTTGATTGACTTGGGACGACCGACGAAAAGCGGAATCACCATGTGCGGGAAGACAACAACGTCGCGCAATGGCAATAACGGAAGTTGGGTTTGTTCAATAGAAAGTGTAGTCGTCATGGCGAGCCTTATCGATAAACGTGTTAATGATGTTGGCGCGAGCAGCCAAAACACAAGCCCGGACAGCAACAAAAATCAATTCAGCAAACAAAAAAGCCACCCGCGAAGTTGTTCTTCGAAGTGGCTTTACGATGGAAGCCTGAATGATTCCTGCTGTGCTTAAATTGTACTGCGTTTTAATAAAAAAACGGGCTAAAAAAGCCCGTTTTTCATGATTTCAGCCGCTTTTTGCAAAATTATTGTTTTGCACCGGAGACTTTCTGCTGCTCGTGATAAATCAGCAATGGCTTGGCGCCATTTGTGATCGTCCCTTCGTCAATGACGACTTTGGAAACATTCTGTTCATTCGGCAATTCATACATGACATCCAGCAACGCATGTTCCAGAATCGAACGCAGTCCACGAGCGCCCGTTTTACGAGCAATGGCTTTTTTGGCAATTGCCTGCAACGCAGCCGGACGAATTTCCAGTTCGGCACCTTCCATCTGCAGCAGCTTCGAATATTGCTTGATCAGTGCATTCTTCGGCTCAAGCAGAATCTGGATCAACGCTTCTTCATCCAGTTCACGTAATGTTGCGACCACAGGCAAACGTCCGACGAGTTCAGGAATCAGGCCGAACTTGATCAGATCTTCCGGTTCGGTATCCAGCATGACCTGACTCGCAGTCCGCTCTTCGCGACTCTTCACGCTGGCAGAGAAACCGATGCCGCTTTTCTCCGAACGTTCGGAAATGATTTTTGCCAAGCCGTCGAATGCGCCACCGCAGATGAACATGATATTCGTCGTATCGATCTGCACGAAATCCTGGTTGGGGTGCTTGCGGCCGCCTTGCGGTGGCACCGATGCCATCGTGCCTTCGATCAATTTCAGCAAGGCCTGTTGCACGCCTTCACCAGACACGTCGCGCGTAATCGAAGGGTTATCCGATTTGCGTGAAATCTTGTCGATCTCATCGATGTAAACGATACCTTTTTGTGCGCGCTCGACTTCGTAGTTGCAGTTCTGCAGCAATTTCTGAATGATGTTTTCGACGTCTTCACCGACATAGCCGGCTTCGGTCAGCGTCGTTGCATCGGCAATCACGAACGGCACATCCAGCGTACGCGCCAAGGTTTGTGCCAGCAATGTTTTACCTGAACCGGTTGGACCGACCAGCAAAATATTGCTCTTTGCCAATTCGACATCGTCTTTCTTGCCGAGATGCTTCAGACGCTTGTAGTGGTTATAGACGGCAACAGACAGAATGCGCTTGGCCGATTGCTGTCCGATCACGTACTGATCCAGCAGTTCGCACAATTCCTGCGGCGTCGGCAAATCACTGCGCGGGCTTCCACCTGCGACTGTCTCGACGCTGGACGCCTCATCACGAATGATGTCGTTGCAGAGGTCAATGCATTCGTCGCAAATAAACACGGATGGTCCGGCAATCAGCTTCTTCACTTCATGCTGGCTTTTGCCGCAGAAAGAGCAGTAAAGGGTTTTTTCGCTGGAAGAGCCTTTTTTCTCGGCCATGTAGGGGGCGCCTTGCCTTGTTACGGGTAGTTTCTGAATGATAACCAAATATGAACGGCGCTTTCTGTTACAGAAAACGCCGTTGCCGCCATGCAACGCCGCCGGCACGCGCGCCTAGATGCGCTTGGCGATCACCTTGTCAACCAGGCCGTAGTCCCTGGCCTCGTCCGCGGACAGAAAATAGTCGCGCTCGGTGTC
>NZ_DATMTD010000008.1:0-51101 GCF_035565035.1 Oxalicibacterium sp.
ACATTGGGGCAGCAATTGCTGCAAGCCGGTTATCGTTTTACTACGGTGACCCCGGCTACGCATCAGTTGGTCAATGCGCGCATCGGCAATGAATGGTCGTTGTCCATCGCCGATATATTCGGATGGAGTCGGCCGTTCAAAGTAACGGATATCGATTCGCCGAATTTCTCCGAGATATTTGTTCTCATGCAGGAAGCGGACATTCTGCTGTCGTTTAAAGATGGATATCGCAGTGCATTACGCGCCTCTACACTGGATGGAAATTTGTATTTTCATTCTGCCTACCCGACTACGGAAGCAGATTCCGTCTTCTTCGGCCCGGATACGTATCGTTTCGTTCGCGCCTTGAAATCGGATCTGACCGCGAGTCTTGCAGTACAGCGCGCCGTGGATATCGGTTGTGGAGCCGGGCCTGGCGCCTTGACGATCGCGGGACTGTATCGACAAGCAGAGGTCTTTGCCGTCGATATCAACGATGCTGCGCTGCAGATCACCGCCGTGAATGCAGAACTCGCTGAAATGTCCAACGTCGTCACATGCCAAAGCAATTTGCTTACCGGCGTATCGGGAAAATTTGATCTGATCGTATCGAATCCTCCATATCTGGTTGATCCCGGGCAACGCACGTATAGAAATGGTGGAGGCACGCTCGGCGCCGATCTGTCGTTAAAGATTCTGGATGCGGCACTTGAGCGTCTGGCCCCGAACGGTACTTTGTTGATGTACACCGGTGCGCCGATGATTGGTGGACGGGATTTTCTGTTGCAGGAAGTGGAAAGAATACTGACTCATCGCCCGGATTGCGTATGGCGATATGAGGAATTGGACCCGGACATATTTGGGGAGGAACTTGCAGAAGACTCCTATAAGGACTGCGACCGCATTGCGGCTGTTTGGCTGAAGGTTACGAAAGTAATTCAATCTTGAACCTGCAGGGATCAACATCAATACGATGACATAAACTCAGACACTCCTATAGCCAACATAAAGTAATTTTGTGACAATCCGTTTGAAATTGAACAGGTTGAATGAAAAAGAAAATTCTTCTGCTGCGGCGATGGGGACAATCACAACATGCATAACGCAGTGTCTGATATCGGGCCGTTCCACATGCTCGACAAGGATTTCTTTAACCGGGACAGTCCCGCGCTTGCGCGTGCATTGATCGGCAAGGTATTGCGCCGGCGCTGGAAGAATCAGTGGCTGTCCGCCCGCATCATTGAAACGGAAGCCTACCGTCTGGACGACCGCGGAAGTCATGCGTCTCTCGGCTACACGCATAAACGGCGTGCCTTGTTCATGGATGGCGGCACGATTTACATGTACTACTCTCGCGGTGGCGACTCCTTCAATATCAGTGCGGCCGGACCGGGTAATGCGGTGCTGCTTAAATCGGGCTATCCCTGGATCGACGCGATTGCTGGTCCCGCAGCATTGGAAGAAATGCAGGCGCAAAATCCTGGTGCCGCCGGCGCGGTGCGGCCGATACATCGCCTCTGCGCAGGGCAGACGTTGCTGTGCCGATCGCTTGCGTTACGTGTGCCCGACTGGGACGCGCATTCATTCGATCCTGACGAATTGTTCGTCGACGATGTAGGCGAGTCGCCGGAGATTCTGATCCAGACAACCCGATTGGGCATCACGGCAGGAAGAGACGAGCATCTTCCCTATCGCTTTGTCGATCCTGCCTATGCGCGATATTGCACGCGCAATCCGCTTCGCAGGGGGCAGACCGCTCCCTTGCATTATTGCTGGGTTGATCGGAATGGAGAGCTTGCGGATTTTCAGGGATTTCCTCCCGGTGCCGTCGCAGTTGCAGGCTGAGTTCGCGCATGCAATCAGGTGAAACAAATTCATCGATTGGTCATCAGTATTGATTTCGAAACAGGTATGATTTCCCTGTTTCATGCGGTCGGATTTCGTCAAACATTACATCGAGGAGAAACTCATGCTGGTCGATATCAAGGTTCCGGAATTGTCGGAAGGCGCTACCGAGGCAATCATGCTGGACTGGAGCAAGAAGGTCGGCACCAAAGTCGCGGAGGGTGAAAATCTGACCGATCTGGAAACCACGAAAGTCGTCGTCGAGGTGACCGCGCCTGCAACAGGAACGCTGGTGAAGATATTGAAGGATGAGGGAAGCGAAGTCGCGGTCGGTGACGTCATCGGCCAGATCGATACCGATCTGAAGTAAATTTCCGCATAGCGTCCGGCAGTACAGCGCAGACAGGTCAATAAAAAAGGTTACGAAATTTCGTAACCTTTTTTGTTTTCAGTCCGGCTGATCTAGCCGGCATCACCGCCACTGACGAAATTCCTTTCGCCACGCAGATATTGTGCAAGCCATTGCAGCAACGCGACGGCATCGCCGAATTCCATGAAGCCCTGTGTCTTGCCGTCACCGAACAGCGGTGAGCCGTTCAGGCTCTTGTCGATGACGAGATCATCAAAGGTGGCGATGGGAATATAGTCTTCACGAATGTCGAAGATATTGGCGTTCATGATCGCATCGACGACATGGCCGAGAAACTGAATTTCCGGCAGGCGCATCGATGCCATCTGATGTTCCCTGAGGAATAGGCCGACTGCCAGTAACGCATTGCTGACCACGACACGCAGGTAAGTCAGTTTCTGTTCAGGATTGTCCTGCAGCGCACGGATCGAACCCTGAAAATCGAGTTCGGTTCCTGCTTCCGCGTAATCCATGACGATGTTGCCGCCCGAACCTGTCTTGAGTGTGGTTCGTTTTCTGCGAAGCAGTAGATTTTCCTGCGCGTTTCTTTCGAAATCGCTGTGCATCGGTTGCAGGATCATTGCCGCGGACATTGGCAGTACGCGCAATTGCTCTTCAATCAGATGGCTGGCCAGTAGTGAAGCCTTTTCGCCGCTTGCCTTGCTCATGTCAATTCCCCTTTATGGTTAATGAAGCATGAAGACGAGAATTCTGTTTCAACAGCAGTAACGACTTTGCACAGATCAGAATGATGCGGATGGTCGGGTTTGCACCCCGGAGAGAAACGTCGCCTGAAATCAGTTTACACGTTGCGACGATGGATGCAACTGACTTGCCGTCCGGACACTCAGGGTTTCTCCGGCGGCATGTGTTTCCATGGTTTGCTCTCGCGCCAGCCGATGGGCCAGTCTTCCGGCATGGCGAGATAAAGCGCGCCGATATCGGCGACGAACGCATTCAGGCCGGGCGAAGAAAGCGTGACGCCTGCGGTCAGTGCGGGCATGTGTGAAGACAGTTCGTGGATAACGAGTGGCTCCAGCCAGTCGCCGTGATGCTGCCAGATGCTGCCGCCAATGACGAACTTGCTGATATCGAGCGTCGTCGTCACATTGAACAAGGCGCGGCCGAACCAGCGTGTTGCTTCGACCACGATGGTGTGCGCTTCTGCGTCGCCGTCTCTGGCAGCATTGAACAATTCTTCAGGCGAACGGCAATAGCGCATTTCCAGATTGCGGCCGGAAACGAGTGCTTCGACATCGCCTAAATTGCCGCAGCCGCACTGTGCCGTCGATTGATCGGTCATCAGCATGTGACCGGCATGTCCGGCGTTGCCGTTCTTGCCGCGCAGCAGGCGTCCGTCCACACACAGGCCGAAGCCGATACCGGTACTCCAGGTGACGTAGGCGCAGCTGGCGATATCCTGCAGGTTGCCAAAGGCGCGTTCCGCTGCAAGAGCCGCAACGCAATCGTTTTCAATGGTGACTGTGCGGAAATGTTCGCGCAGCACTTCTTCCAGCGGGACCGAGGTCCATGTATTGGGTAAGTCGCCTTGCTTGCCGATACCGCCGCAGATATTCGGTGCGACCATCTGAATCAGATCCTGATGCTTGACGAATGGCCCGCATGAGCTGACGCCGACCGACTCCACTTCGTCGAAATTCACGCCGGCGTCGTTGCAGGCTTTCTTCAGCAACGCAATGGCTTGTTCGCCGGGCGCGCGATTGGTGCCGGATTTGGCGGTTGGTTCGGTGACGCGGGCCAGTGGGCCGTTGCGATCGGCGACGGTTGCCGCCATTTTCGTGCCGCCGATATCGAGGCCGCAGAGATAGGAGGAATGCATGGATTTTCCGGAAGGCATACGATTCACGAGAGTTGTCCTGTCACAGACAATTCTGCCATCGCTAAGTTTAGACGAGGGAAATATTCCCTGGATGAAAGAAAGAGTGCCGCGAACGGAAAACGTTCAATACTGAAAGCCGTCGATGCCCTGATGGACGGCGTATCGGATGAGGCCTGGAATATCTTCCACGCCGATTTTGACCAGCACTTGTTTGCGATAGCGGTTGACGGTGGAAAGACTGAGCGACAAGCGGTCGGCCGTTTCCGTCAATCGTTCGCCACGGCAGATGCTGTGAAAAATTTCATATTCGCGCGGACTCAGTTTTTCGTGCAGCGCACGCGGTTCGCCATCCAGCTCCACTTGTCGCCGTGGTGCGATCTCTTCCGGATAGTGCTTGCCGCTCCCGACTGCACGAATGGCGCGTATCAACTCGTCGCTTTCACCGTTTGCCGGAAAGCAGCCACTGGCGCCGCTGTTCATCAATTGCAGAGCATGGAATTGTTCGGGATGACCATTGATGATGAGTACCGGCAAGGTCTGTCTGGTTTCCTTGAAGGCGAGCAATGCCTCATAGCCGTTCTTGTGAGGTGTCGCGATATCCAGCAGCACGATGTCGAGTTGCAGACTCGCTGCCATGCTGACGCCTTCGCGCGCGGATGCCGTTTCGCCGGCAATCACGAGATCGGGAGTTGCCGAAAGCCACTGGCGTATGCCTGCCCGCACGACGGGGAAATGTTCGACGATCAGTATCTGCATGGCTGTGAAAGTCGTTCTCGCGTGTATGGAAGATGAACGTCACGATACGGGCTGTGGCAGGGCTGCGTCTGTGGGACGACGCACATAAAACCGTAATCCCGTGTTCAGGATGTTGATTTTCCTGTATGCATCACTGGGGCAATTAAAGGAATTCCTACTTAAAATTCAGAATGGACCGATATCGTGACGCATCGGTGCGAGGCAATATGAAACTTCGGTCGATTTGCATCGCGCATCTCACGATGTGAATCTGCCGTGCAATCCATTCATACAAACCTAAGGAGAGCATCATGGCAAACCAGTCGAGCAATACGCGTGGAGGCAGCTCCCAGCAGCATTCACAGGCAGGTCAGCAAAGTCAGAAAAACAGCGGAAGTAATTCATCGAAAACGCAACCGAGCGCCAGCAACAAGGGCTCATCCGGCACACGTGGCGGTTCTTCCGAGCAGCATTCGGCCGCAGGAAAGCAGAGCCACAAGAACGACAAGTAACGCAACGGATGGCAGCCTTATCTGTTGTGCCATTACGTAGACGAAGCGGACCATATGGTCCGCTTTTCTCATTCGCAGAATAGGAACCGCAGCGAGAGGAAAGCAAGGCTGCAAAGAAAATTAAACTAGCGCCCGCCGGATGAATACCGGATTCGAGAAGAGGAATGTCTGCGACAAATCCCTGTCTATGCATAACGCGATGTCGAGAATGTCGCGGTGCACGTCAGCCTTTAAACCAGACATTTCGAGGAGCAACTTATGTCCCACTCACTTAAACCCATCGATCAGCAAGTCATGGTCATTACCGGCGCATCCAGCGGAATCGGGCTGGCCACGGCAAAAGCCGCTGCCGCACAAGGCGCACGCGTTGTTCTTGCGGCGCGCAGCGAGGACGTCTTGAATCAGGTCGTCGCCGACATCAATGCCGATGGCGGTGACGCCATCTGTGTGATTGCCGATGTCAGCGACCGTTCGCAGGTGGAAAATATTGCACGCACGGCGATTGATCGTTACGGCCGTATCGACACCTGGGTCAACGATGCGGGCCTGTCCATATACGGTCGGCTGCATGAAGTCAGCGATGAAGACCACCGTCGTCTGTTCGATATCAATTTCTGGGGTGTCGTCAACGGTTCGCTGGTCGCCTTGCCGCACCTGATCAAAAGCGGCGGTGCACTGATCAATCTGGGCAGCGAGGTATCGGATGCCGTGGTGCCGTTGCAAGGCATGTACTCGGCATCCAAGCATGCAGTGAAAGGCTTTACCGACGCATTGCGTGTGGAAATAGAGGAAGTCGACAAGTCGCCGATATCGATCACGTTGATTCAGCCGACCGCCGTCAACACACCGTTTCCGCAAAACGCAAAGAACTACATGCAGCATGAGCCCAAGCTGCCGACACCGCAAATCGATCCTTTCAAGGTGGCCAATGCCATTCTGGATGCAGCGACGAACCCGACGCACGATATCAAGGTCGGCATGATGTCGAAACTGAACACGGCGATGGAAAAACTGATGCCGACGCTAGCCGAAAAAATGTCAGCCAGACAGGCGAGCCGTCAGCAATATGACGAGCCACCCCGAAAACCGGACGGCGCCTTGTACCGTCCGAGCGCGAGCGGGCGCGTGCACGGCACCGGCGGGCATGTGAAATAACAGAAGAGTGAGCAAATCGACGAAAGAACAACTCGATAAAATGTGGAGGGCATCATGCTGGATCTCGACATGCCGTGGTGGGAATTTATAGTGCGTGGCGCAATTGTCTATCTGGTGCTGCTGGTCATCGTGCGGTTATCCGGCAAGCGGACGGTCGGACAATTCACGCCATTCGATTTGCTGGTCGTCATGTTGCTGAGCGAAGGCGTCAGTAATTCGCTGACCGGCGGGGACGAATCGCTGGTCGGCGGACTGCTGGTGGCGGTCACGCTGGTCTCGCTGAACCTGGGCGTTGCATGGATGACCGCACACAGCAGAAAGGCCGCCGATCTGGTGGACGGTACGCCGACGCTCGTCGGACGCGACGGCAGGATATTTGAAGATACGTTGAAGAAATTGCGCGTGGGCGTGGCCGACGTGGAGCAAGCGTTGCGTGAATCCGACTGCGAGCTGGCGGAAATGAAATGCGCAATTCTCGAATCGGACGGCACAATCAGCATCATGAAAAAGTAACGCAGCCGGGAATGTCGTTGGGTATGTCGGTCCGGACAATGACGCAGGCGTCATTGTCATTGTCGGGCCTCGCTTCCGGTTGTCGCTCTCGACGATGCAGGAGCTGGCAAATTGGTCTGGGCGCCGTGCGGATGGCGATGTTCAAACCCCGTCGGATCGGTCAGTTGAACGGGAGGACTGTGTTGCCATGCATCCGCACCGGGATCGATCGGCGGCGCAACGATGTCCGCGCGATCTGCGCGCTTGTCGGCGCTCGATATGCCGAAGTTCTTGTCGCGAGCAGCGATCATTCCCGGATCTGCCTGTCCGTCCGCCGTGAAGCCCATCATCAGTTGCGGTATGCCGAGCGGCAATTCCTTTTGCAGATCGGTATGCCAGGTGTGCCAGGTCTTGCCATAAGTAGTCACCAGCTTCTTCATCAATTCCTTTTCTGCGAAAACGGGAATGCCTGGTGCGATCAGGCTGCCGGATTTTACTTCATGGACGTGGCTGTGCCACAGCGCCTTCTCCGATGATGGAAGTGTCTTGAAGAGTTTTTCGCTGACGATGTATTCGACCCCCATGATCTTTGCGCTGGACGTATTGCCGTCATAAATCACGCACTGTGTGACGTCTTCATTAACGATCGAACAGTAATGATGTGCCTCCATCTGCCCCTGCATGTTGCCGCTATAGAAGTGGAAGCCGTCGAGATAGGCATTCAGTGCCTCGATCGGCGGCTTGTTCTGCAGGACGTCCGCACCTTTCTCCAGGATTTTCGTCTTCGCGGTTTCTGCACTACCCGGTGCCGCAACGTTGGAATCGGAATTTTCACCGCCGCAACCGGCAAGCAGCATCATCGACGAGATGAAGAGAACATGCTTCATGGGAAAACTCCTCCAGAAAAACGAACAGGGCCGCAAATTTTTGCATGTACTGACGCCAATGCGAATAGGCAAGGAAGCGTTTCTGATGTCGGAAAAAGAAGCTTGCGGCGCACGAGAGCGAGTTACTTTTGCTCTTGCCGCTTGTCAACCTGCCTGTAGTTATTCCTACAGCTTTCGACACGATTTTCTGATACCGCATGACGGGCCGTGTTGGCGATCATGCAGGTTGGACAAGACGGGAGAACATCATGCTGGCAATGGATTTCAGAGGACCATATCGTGTGCGCGCGCGGCAAAAGGCGGAACCGGAGATCGAACATCCGAACGACGCGATCGTGCGCGTGACGCGCTCCTGCATCTGCGGTTCGGATCTTCACCTGTACCACGGCCTGGTACCGGACACACGTGTCGGCACTACCTTCGGTCATGAATTCATCGGCGTCGTCGAAGAGATCGGTTCATCGGTGCAAAACCTGAAGGTCGGCGATCACGTGCTGGTGCCGTTCAACATCTTTTGCGGCTCCTGCTATTTCTGTCAGCGCGAGCTCTACAGCAATTGCCACAACACCAATCCCGAAGCGACCGCGGTTGGCGGCATCTACGGCTATTCACATACAGCCGGCGGGTACGATGGCGGCCAGGCCGAATATGTCCGTGTACCGATGGCGGACGTCGGGCCGACTGTCATCCCGCCCGATCTGGACGAGGACGATGCGGTGCTGCTTACCGATGCCCTGCCGACCGGCTATCAGGCCGCGGAAATGGGTGACATCGAGGAGGGCGACACCGTTGTCATCTTCGGTGCCGGTCCGATCGGCATCTTTGCTGCAAAGTCGGCATGGATGTTCGGCGCAGGACGCGTCATCGTCGTCGACCATCTTGAATACCGGCTTGAGTTTGTCAGGAATTACGCGCAGTGCGAGGTGTTGAACTTCAAGGAAGTGCGCGACATGGCGATCCACATCAAGAAAATGACCGACGGACTGGGAGCTGACGTCTGCATCGACTGTGTCGGTTGCGAGGCGGTCGGCAATGTCGCACAAAGCATCACCGGTCGATATCTGAAGCTGCAGGCTGGCGCCGCCACCGTACTGCACTGGTGCATCAACTGCGTGCGCAAGGGTGGCAGGGTATCGATCGTCGGTGTGTATGGCCCGACCTTCAATGCGATCCCGATCGGCAACGCAATCAACAAGGGCTTGACGCTGCGAATGAACCAGGCGAGCGTCAAGCGTCACCTGCCGCGTCTGATCGAACACATACAGGCCGGCCGCATTTCGCCGAAGGACATCATCACGCATCGCGTGCCACTGGAAGAAGTGGCCGACGCGTATCACATCTTTTCCAGCAAGCTCGACAACTGCATCAAGACCGTGCTGATTCCGCCCGCCGCGTCGCGGTTCCAGATCGAAGTGTGAGGAAATACACGAATTCAAGGAGCGACAAGATGAAACCGTCCATCGACACCGATGAAAACCGGAAAAGAGAAACCTGGGAAATCGCCAAGCCGCACCGCGATCTTTCGCACATACAGGGGTGGGGCGCCGACCTCGATCATGCAAACCGTCCCGCTTATCCGATGGAAAGAACGCCGCCGCGACTCGAGGGAGTGCATTGGGATCACCCTGCGCAACAGCCGGTGCACATGGAAATCTATCACTCGACGGAGCGCCCGGGCATCACGCCGGTATTCGGTACCAGTGTGCCGCCGAAGGGATGCAGCGGCAGGTTGCGCAGCTGGGCCTACAAGTTCAGCGAAAACGATATTCGCCGTTGGCTGATGCTGATGGTGGCCGACCGCATCAATACCGTGGAAGGAATCGGCGAAGATCTGGGCCAGGGGCATGTGCCGAATGTCTTTGCCGAGATGGGAATCAAGGCCGAACTGAAGCACAATCCTGCCGGGTTCGCACGCAAGGTTGCCGTCGGTGCGGCGGTCGCAGGGATCGCCTATTACCTGCTGGCGCGCAAACGCGAACGCTGATCATCGTGCGTTGATGCATACCGCATCAACGCACGGTGCATTCGATCAACGCCACTGGCAGATCTGCCAGCAGCTCTGCCACGTCGAGTCGCGGACGATTGAGATCGACGGTTTTCCCGGTCAGCAGGTTGACGGCATCGGAATAACGTTCAGGCAGGACGATACTGCCTGCTTCTGTGGCGATGCCGTCCGTTTTCAAAGCCAGATTGCTGTCGACAATCTTCAGGGTCATGCGCAATGCGGCAACCATGATTGTGGTGTTCCGGTACTGGCGCAAAAACGTAACGACATGACTAGCCAGCGGTCCTTCCACCTGCAGCGGCAGATAGACGCCATCCGAGAACAATTGCGATTCGCGCTGGCGCAACATGAGGACGCTGTGAATCAGCTGCTGTTTCAACTGGCGGTCGTGCCAGCCGGCCGGTTGCTGCAATCGTGCGAGGAGAGGCATTGATTGCTGCAGTTGTATACGACGCGATGCGTAATCGACAGGCCGTCGGTTATCCGGATCAACCAAGCTGAAATCCCAGAACTCCGTTCCCTGATACAGGTCCGGCACGCCGGGTGAGGTCAGCCGCAGCAGTGTCTGCGTCAGGCTGCCGGCGACGCCGGCGGCAGCGATGCGGTCGACCCATGCCGCCACTTCGTCGAGGAAACCTGCACTTTTCTCGCGGTCGAACAGGGCTGTCAGGAATTGCCGGCACGCCTGTTCGTAATCGGTATTCGGCAACGCCCAGCTGGAGTAACGTTTTGCTTCGCGCAACGCCTTCTCCTGCCACGCCGCCAACCGCTCCGCGTAGGCTTGCAGTCCTTCTTCATCGTCTGCACGCAATTCAAACGGCCATGCACCGACGATCATCTGATACAGCATGATTTCGTCGTCCAGCGCCGGGGCGATCAGTTCGACCGTTTCGTCTTCCGTCTGCAGACGCACGCGCAGATCGGTATGCAGGCGCTTCCAGCGACGCACGCTTTCATCCCATTCCTCGGTCGCCTCGCTCAGGACGGCAAGGCGTGCGCGTACGTCTTCGCCACGCTTGTGATCGTGCGTTGCGGTCGCCAGCAGGGTATGGGGAAAAGTCGCCGCGCGCTGCTGGTTGAACGCATGAAAATCAGCCAGCGAAGAGGAAAAATATTCCGGATCCGATCCGACTTCATTGCGCGACAGCAAGCGGCCGTAACGATAGAAGGCGGTGTCTTCGACCGATTTTGCGGCGAGCGGCGGCGTCAGCTGTTCGAAGCGGCGTACGGCGAGACGACGCAGTTCCGGTGCATCGGCGCTGGCATCGGGATCGATGTTGTCGGTATCGAACATCGAAATCAGCGTATCGAGCAGCGGCAGATCCTGCGGCGCGAGATTGCGGCGCGCTTCATTGACGGTACGCTCGACGACGGCATGGTCTTCATCGCTGCGGCCATCTTCCGACCAGTAGGTGCGATAGACGGGGAACGCGACCAGCAACTCGGTCAGCACGCGAGCGATCGCGGCCTGGGAAATGTCGCGCGTCTCGAGTTCGGTGCGGGCGACCGCGTGCACGGCGCGCGTCAGCGCGGCAAATTCGCCGACGAAATTTTCGCGCAGCAACTGGCGACGCGCATTGACAACGTGGGTGGCGAAGGCGTCGTTGTCGCCGGTCAGTTCAAGCCACATCTTGCTCAATGCCGCCACACCGTCGACATCGTGCAGCAATGCGCCGACCTGATCCATGAATTCGTAGCCGGTGGTGCCGTCGATTTCCATGTCGGTGCGCAATGCTTCGCCGCGCGTGAGGATTTTTTCAACGATGATGTAGGGATGGTTGTCCGGCGCTTCCGGCGGACGTTGCGTCGACAATTGCGTCAACGTCGCGCGCAACTTGCGGCAATAGGCGATCGGATCGGCCAGGCCATCGACATGATCGACACGCACGCCGTCGATCAGCCCTTCCGCATACAGGCGAAAGATCAATGCATGCGTGGCGTCGAATACGTCATCCAGTTCGACGCGAACGCCGGCCAGATCGCTGACTTCGAAAAAGCGCCGCCAGTTGATTTCCTCGGCGGCGTTACGCCACCATGTCAGCTTGTAGCTCTGTCGTTCCAGCAGGCGATGCAGGCGTTTCAGGCCGCCGGGCGTATCGGGTGCCACGGAGGCCAGAGCCTGCGCCATGGCTTCGCGTCCTTCTTCGGTGCTGCCGATCTCGCGCAGCAATTCGCCGCGTTCATCGTGGCGGTAAGAGGCATTCTCGTTTTGCGGATCGATTTCCGGATAGTCGGAAGCCGCACTGCGCAACGCCGGTCCGCCATGCCGCAGTACGCGATCGTAAGTCCACGGCGCGAGCGGAAAGCGGTGCGTGAAGTAACCGAAATACAGACTGCCGCTTTCTTCATCGAATTGCAGGCGCAAATCGCCGGAACGCAGCGTCTGTGCGTACTGGTCACCGAGAAAAGGCAGCAGGATTTTTCCATGCAGCGTCGGATCGGGTGATTGCCAGTCGATGTCGAACCAGCGCGCATAGCGACTGTGATGTCCCCACTCCAGTACATGCAGCCACCAGGGATTGTCGGCGCCGCCGACGCCCATGTGATTGGGAACGATATCGACGATCAGTCCCATGCCGGCAGCACGCACCGTCTGCACCAGGCGTCGCAATGCCGGTTCGCCGCCGAGTTCCGGATTGATGCGGGTCGGATCAACGATGTCGTAACCGTGCGTCGATCCGGGGCGTGCGGTCAGGATGGGCGACAGGTACAGATGACTGATGCCGAGTGCGGCGTAGTAGTCGACCGTCTGTGCTGCATCGTCGAGTGTGAAATGTTGATGCAATTGCAGACGCGCAGCGGCGCGGGGAATACTCATCAGGTTGTTTCCTTCTGCGAACGCGCGCGTTGCAGGATGCGCAGGCGCGCTGTCGCGATGTCGCTGTCCAGCATGGTATCGACGCAAACCGGCAGACGGCGGCGCCAGTTTGGATGGGTGTCGACGGTACCCGGCAGATTCGGTTGTTCTTCGACGCCGAGAATGTCTTCCGCTGGCACGATGACAAGCGGCGCAGGCGTGCCGCCGACAAATTGCAGGATGTCATCGATTGGCGGGTGCGGACTGTTGCCATCGACATGGGCGTGCGGGTGCGCGGCATTCAGCGCATGCGCGAGCATCCCGCGTTCATGCGCGCGCATCCGGTATTCATGGTCAGTATCGGCGCCCGGTGCCAGCAGGTCGAGTTGCTGGCGCCATGCAATATCGCGGGCGTGCCACCAACCGGCCACGGTCGGCAGGTCGTGCGTATCGGTGGTGGCGATGGCATGGCGTGACCAGCGCGCAGGCGGTTTGAAATGATCGCCTTCACGCTCGAACCACAGAACCCGTATGCCCATCAATCCGGCATCCGCCAGCGCATCGCCGAATCCCGCCGGCACGGTACCGAGATCCTCGCCGATGACGACGGCCTTGTAGCGATGGCTTTCCAGCGCGATCAGCCGAATCAGATCGTCAAACGGATACGTGAGATACGCACCATGCCTGCCGTCCGACCCTTCCGGTACCAGCCACAATCGTCTCAATCCGAGAATGTGATCGATGCGCACACCGCCGGCGTAATGGAAGGCAGCACGCAGCATTTCGATGTAGGCCTGAAAGCCGTATTGGCGCAATGCGCGCGGCGAAAAAGCCGCGAGTCCCCAGTTTTGCCCGCGCGGGCCAAGCACATCGGGCGGTGCGCCGACCGACAGGCCGGTGAGCATCTGGTGCTGGCGACTCCATGACTGGCTGCCGCCGCCCTCCGCACCGACGGCCAGATCGGTGATCAGGCCGATGCGCATGCCTGCCGCCCGTGCACTTTGCTGCGCATGCCGCAGGCCGCGTGCTGCCTGCCATTGCAGGAAAACGTGAAACATGATGTCGTTGTCATGCGCTTCGGCGAACGCAAGCACACCGTCGCTGCGCGGATCGCGGTAAGGCTCGGGCCAGCTGCGCCAGCTTCCTTCCACACCTTTCTCACGCATCGCTGCATGCAACGCTTCGAAGCGTGCGTGATCTTCCAGTGCAACGCCGCCTTCGAGACGGAAGGCTTCGAATTCCTTCCATTCGTCGCTGCGAATGTCGTAATGGTCGAACAGTTCGCGCAATACAGCGAGTCGCCAGCGTGCCGCTGCCGGCCAGTCGATCAGTTCGCAATCGCGCAGGCGTTGCCGTTCGCTGTCTGCTTCCAGTCGCTCGATGGCGTCGGCCAGGGCTTTTCTGCCGCTGATCGCGGCGGGATCGATATGCAGCACGTTGAAGAACAGACGGCTCGATGGCCCGTACGGGCTGTACTGATAGGGATTGGCGCTGAACATCGCGTGCACCGGACTGATGGCGATGGCCGACGCGCCGCGATGGGCGGCAGACCGCACGAGTATTTCAAGCGCGGAAAAATCGCCGATGCCGGCATCGTCGTTTTCCTTGCGCAGTGAATACAGTTGCGCCGCCAATGCCCACAGACGAGGCGATGTTGTTTCATCATCGCCGACGGCATCGGCCACGGTGAAGCAGCATAACGGCGCAACCGCCAGCGTCACGCTGTGATGTTCGCCGATGTAAAGACGGTGATAACCGACGCGCTCGAACGCCGGCAGGCGTGCGGGGCGAGTGCGATCGTCGGACAGATAGCCGTCCGCCAGTTCGCCATCCTCGAACGCGATGCGATATGGCTGGCCGTGCACATGCGCGTAAGGCGACAGTTCGGTTTCACGCCCGACTTGCGCGGTAATCAATGGCGGAATCGCCAGCATGATTTCTTCCTGTGCGAGAGCGGCGATGGCGGCTTCGCAATCGGCGTCGCTTTCGCAAGGAAGCTGCAGTGCCTGCAGCACGGCGCGCAAGGTTGCAGACGGCACCTGCTGCTGGTTGCCGAATGCATCGGTCCATTCGATGGCGATGTCTGCGGCTTGCGCCAGCCTGCGCAAGGCATCGCTGACGTCGACGTTGGAACCGGTGTGCGTTTCGTTCATGTCCTGTCTGTGCGAGTCGGCTTGTGCACTCATGCTGCGGGCTCCAGCAATGCGATGAAGGAATCGGCGGGCAGGCAGTCGCGTCCCAGCGCGGCAAGCGTGCCGGACGTCTCGAACAACAGGTCGGCGCCGCCGGTTTTCGCAATATCGTCGAGCGTGACGGCAAGATCGTTTTCCGACAGGTTGACTGCCATCGCCAGCACGCTGCCGTTACCGAGTCGCCAGCGTGCGGCGACGCTGCCCGGACCAAGTACGCAGGAATCGATGGCGCGGCAACCGGCCAGATGCGGCATCAGTTGTACTCGACGCACTGTCAACAGCGCGTGCGTCCAGGCATGCCATTCGGAGGCGCGATCGTCCGCAACCGGAATCGACGCTTCGAACGTCGCAGGCTGATTCGGATCGGGAATGCGTTCGCGTTGTTGCGGATCGGCGAATGCGGCAAAGCCGGAAAACTCCTGGCGACGGCCGTCACGCACGGCATTCGCCAATGCCGGTTCGTCATAGCTTGTGAAGTAGAGGAAGGGTTGCGTCGCACCGATTTCCTCGCCCATGAACAGCAGCGGGATCTGCGGCGACAGCAGCACGAGTGCCATTGCCGCGCGCAGTGCCGACGGTCGCGCCAGCGTCGTCAGTCGTTCGCCGAAGGCGCGGTTGCCGATCTGGTCGTGATTCTGCAGGAACAGCACGAACGCCGACGGCGGCAACTGGGCGCTCGGCTCGCCGCGCTTTTCGCCATTGCGGAAAGGGGAGGGATCGCCCTGATAGATGAACCCTTCTGCCAGACAGCGCGCCAGTTTTTGTTCAGGCTCTTCGCAATAATCGCGATAGTAGTGATCGCGTTCACCGGTCAGCAAAACATGCAATGCATGATGACCGTCATCGTTCCATTGCGCGTCGAACGGCGCATCCGGGTTTGTCGTCTTTCCATCCATCAGGAACCGTGCGGCATTGCCGTCGTGTTCCAGCACAAGATGAACATGGCGTGCATTGTGTGTTTCCTCGCCGATGACGGAACGGATGCGTGCGCCCATTTCCGCCAGCCAGTCCTGTTCGCTGATCGCATGCACGGCGTCGAAGCGCAGGCCGTCGAATCGATACTCGGTCAGCCAGTACAGCGCATTCTCGGTAAAGAAGTCGCGTACCTCACGACGGCGAAAATCGATGGCCTGTCCCCACGGGGTATCAATGTCGTCGCGGAAGAACGGTTTGGCGTACGCGCCCAGATAATTGCCATCCGGCCCGAAGTGGTTGTAGACCACATCGAGAAAAACCATCATGCCGAGACCGTGTGCGGTATCGATCAGCGCTTTCAATTGGTCCGGCGTGCCATAGGAGGCATCCGGCGCATAGGGCAGCACACCGTCGTACCCCCAGTTGCGTGCACCGGGAAAGTCTGCGACCGGCATCAGTTCGATTGCGGTCACGCCGAGTTCGGCAAGCGCCGGCAACTGTCTCGTGACGCCTTCGAATCCGCCGAAGGCACCGACATGCACCTCATACAGTACCGTCTCATGCCACGGACGTCCGCGCCACAGCGGATACAGCCAGCGATAGCCATGCGGGTCGACGACGATGCTGGCATCGTGCACATCGCCGGCCTGTGCACGCGACGCGGGATCGGCGCATTGCAGGATGTCGCCGTTTTCGGCAATCGTTTCGAAACGGTATTGCGTGCCGGCACCGCAGCGTATCGTCGCCTCGTACCAGCCGTCCGGCAAGGATTGCAACGGATAGGCAACCTGGTCGATGACGACGTTGACGGCGCGTGCACTCGGCGCCCACAGGCGGAAGCGCGTGTGGCCGTTTTGCGCATCCTGCAGAAGTTGCGCGCCGAACGATGGCTCAAAGCTGTACATGATCGGCCACCAGAAGAAGCGCGCTGTGCGATGCAACCGTGATGCGATTGTCCTGCGGCTTGCGCACGGTTGGACCTTCGGCAGATTCTGCTGCATCGATCAGCACGATCCAGTCGAGAACCGGTTCCGGCAGGATGAATTCGCGGTCTTCGGAATGGGCGTTCACCAGCAGCAGCGATGCCGACACTTCACCTTCCGCGCCGCGTTTCTCTTCCGAACGGGCGACGCGGCGCAACGCGAGGAGGCGGCCTTCGGCAAAGCCCCATTTTTCCTGATCCATGTAGGCACCGCTTTCGTCGAACCAGCTGGTGTCGTACAGGCCTGGCAGGATTTCATTGTCGCCTGTATAGAAGTGCGGCGAATGCAGCGTCGGCCGTTCACGTCGTGCACGGATGCAGCGTGCGGTGAATTCGATCAGCAGTTTCCCCGCATCGCCGTCCGCCACTGCCCAGTCGATCCACGACAGATCGTCGTCATGGCAATACGCATTGTTGTTGCCTTGTTGCGTGCGGCCGAATTCATCTCCGCCCAGCAGCATCGGCGTCCCGTTCGAAAAGAACAGCGTCATCAGCATGGCGCGCTTGACCTTCTCGCGCGTCGCGAGGATGCCTTCGTCGTCGGTCGGGCCTTCGGCTCCCCAGTTGAAACTTTCGTTGTCGTTGCCGCCGTCACGATTGTCTTCGCCGTTGGCCTCGTTGTGCTTGTCGTTGTAGCTCACCAGATCCTGCAACGTGAAGCCGTCATGTGCGGTGATGAAATTCACCGACGCCCACGGGCGGCGGCGATGATGCGCGAACAGGTCGGCCGAGCCGAGCATGCGCGATGCAATGGCCGGCCGCAAGTCGGAGTCGCCTTTCCAGAAGCGTCGTGCATCGTCGCGGAAGCGGCCGTTCCATTCGGCAAAACCGGCCGGATGATTTCCGATCTGATAGCCGCCGGGACCGATGTCCCATGGTTCGGAAATCAGCTTGGTGCGCGACAGTACCGGGTCCTGTCGCAAGGCGTCGAAGAAGCCGCAGCCCGGATCGAAACCGGTTGCCTCGCGACCCAGCGTGACACCCAGATCGAAGCGAAAGCCGTCGACATGGAAGGCTTGTACCCAATAGCGCAGCGAATCCATCACCATCTGGATCACGCGCGGATGCGACATGTTGACCGTGTTGCCGCAACCGGTGTCGTTGATGCAGTGACGCGGATTGTCCGGCAGCAGACGGTAATAACTTGCGTTGTCGAGTCCGCGGAACGACAGCGTCGGCCCGAGTTCGCTTTCTTCGCAGGTGTGGTTGTAGACGACGTCGAGAATCACTTCGATGCCGGCCAGATGCAGCTGGCGAATGGCACGGCGCATTTCGTTCAGCGAACCGTCGGAAAGATACGATGGTTCCGGCGCAAAGTACGACAAGGTGTTGTAACCCCAGTAATTGCGCAATCCCTTTTCCATGAGACGCCGGTCCTGCGCGATCGCGTGTACCGGCAGCAGTTCTAGCGAGGTCACGCCGAGCTTGAGCAGATGATCGATGACATACGGATCGGCGAGGGCGGCGAAAGTGCCGCGCTCATGCGCGGGAATCGCATCGGCCTTCATCGTCAGGCCTTTCACATGCGCCTCGTAAAAAACCGTCTGGTCCCACGAGGTGTGCAGCGGACTGTCGCTGCCCCAGTTGAACGCGTCGTCGACCACCACGCCTTTCGGCATCGCCGGTGCACTGTCGCGTCGGTCGAAGGTGAGATCGGCGCGTGTGGAGCCGACACGATAGCCGTACAGCGCATCGGTCCAGCGCAACTGGCCGTGCAATCGTTTGGCGTAAGGATCGAGCAGCAGTTTGTGCGGATTGAAACGATGTCCGTGTTCCGGTTGATACGGACCATGCGCGCGATAGCCGTACAACTGTCCCGGCTGAACGCCGGGCAGATAGCCGTGCCAGATTTCATCCGTGCATTCCGGCAGCGTATGGCGCGCAATTTCATGGCGACCTGCAGCGTCGAACAGGCACAGCTCGATACGTTCTGCGTTGGCCGAGAAGATGGCGAAGTTGGTACCGAATCCGTCCGGCGTGGCGCCAAGCGGATAAGGCGCGCCGGTCTGGATGCGCGTGCGTTGCTGGGCTTGCGCCATATCAGGCATCCTTTCTGAAGACTAGGGTGGAGAGCGGTGGCAGCATCAGCGAAATCGAATGCGGATGGCCATTGGCTGGTTGGGATGTCATCTCGACACAACCGTCGTTGCCGAGATTGCTGCCGCCATAGACGGCGGCGTCGGTGTTCAGGATTTCCTTCCATGTACCGGAATGGGCGTCGTCGGCGTGCGAACTGTCGAACAGTTCGGGAATGCCGATCCGGTAATCGCTGCGCGGCACCGGCGTCATGTTGCAGACAACCATCAGTGGCGCGGCATTTGCACTGATACGCAGGAAGGCGAACACGCTGTTCTTCATGTCGTCGCCGATCAGCCAGCGAAATCCTGTCGGTTCGCAATCACTTTCGTGCAGCGCAGGTTCGCCCACATAGAGGCGATTCAGGTCGCGTACCAAGCGTTGCATTCCGCGATGACGCGGGTCGTCGAGCAGATGCCATTCCGGCGAGGCGTCGTGATTCCATTCGCCGACCTGACCGAACTCGTTACCCATGAAGAGCAGTTTCTTGCCCGGGTGCGCCCACATGTAACCGAAGTAGGCGCGCAGGTTGGCCAGTTTCTGCCAGTCGTCGCCCGGCATCTTGCCGTACATCGAACCCTTGCCGTGGACGACTTCATCGTGCGAGATCGGCAGCACGAAATGTTCGGAATAGGCATACACCATGCCGAACGTCATGTCGTGATGATGATGGCGACGGTGGATCGGGTCGTATTCGATGTAGCGCAATGTATCGTGCATCCAGCCCATGTTCCACTTGTACGAAAAACCGAGGCCGCCGTTTTTCACCGGTGCGGTAACGCCGGGCCATGCGGTCGACTCTTCCGCGATCATCAGCACACCAGGACAGCGTGCAGCAACCGTTTCATTCAGTTCCTTCAGGAAGGCAACGGCTTCCAGATTCTCGCGACCGCCGTAGACGTTCGGCACCCATTCGCCTTCCTTGCGACTGTAGTCGCGATACAGCATTGACGCCACCGCATCGACACGCAAGCCATCGACGTGGAAATGTTCCAGCCATTCCAGTGCAGAGGCGATCAGGAAGCCGCGCACTTCGTTGCGGCCGAGGTTGTAGATCAGCGTGTTCCAGTCCTGGTGAAAACCTTCGCGCGGATCGGCATGTTCGTACAGATGCGTGCCGTCGAATTGCGCGAGGCCGTGCGCATCGGACGGGAAGTGCGCCGGTACCCAGTCGAGGATCACGCCGAGTCCGGCCTGATGACAGCGGTCGACAAAATTGGCAAAGGCTGCCGGCGTGCCGAAACGCGCACTCGGCGCGAACTGCGCCAGCGGTTGATAACCCCACGAACCGGCGAACGGATGTTCCATCACCGGCAGGAATTCCAGATGCGTGAATCCCATTTCCACCGCGTACGGAATCAGGCGGTCACCCAGTTCGTGCCAGTCGAGGTTGCGGCATTCCTCTTCGGGTACACGCAGCCAGGAACCGGCGTGAACTTCGTAGATCGAGAGAGGCGCCGAATAGGGGCGCAGTTCGTTGCGCGCCTTCATCCATGCGTCATCGTTCCAGCGGAACGGAGTGGCCGGTGCAACGACGGAGCCGGTGGCCGGCGGCAGTTCGGTAGCGCGTGCGACCGGATCGGCCTTCAGCGGCAGCAAATGACCGTGCGCGTCGAGAAGTTCGTATTTGTAGCGTTCGCCGGCAACAATGCCTGGAATGAACAACTCCCACACGCCGGCCGACTGGCGCAGGCGCATCGGGTGACGACGGCCGTCCCACGCATTGAAATTGCCGACGACGGAGACGCGACGTGCGTTCGGTGCCCACACCGCAAAGCGCGTGCCGGCAACGCCGTCGATCGTCATCGGCAACGCACCGAGACAACGGCCGAGTTCGCGATGCCGGCCTTCGGCCAGCAGATGCAGGTCGAGATCGCCGAGCAGCAGCCCGAATGCGTACGGGTCTTCCGTCTGCTGCACGGTCTGGCTGCCATCCGCTTGAGGCCATGAGATCTGCAGCGTGTAGGCAGGGCGCTTCTCTTTGACGCCGCACAGCACGTCCGAGAATACCTCGCTGTCGCCGATGCGGTTCATTTCCCGTTTGCCGGAACCGGTACACAGCCATACGCTCGATGCACCAGGTTGATAGGTGCGAACGACGATGGCGTCGTCAACTTGATGCGGCCCGAGAAAGGCGAACGGATCGGTGAGGCGACCCTGCGTCAATGCGCGAATCGTCTCGTCGCATGCGTCCTCGCGATGAGGTGTGGATACGGGGAATACGGTGGATACATCAGGCATCTTCATCCTTCTTTCCTGTCGGGGTGCAGCAGGCGCGCTGCCAGTTCGGTCAGTCCGCGCAACGGGACCGGCAGCCAGGTCGGCCGGTTTGCCGCTTCGTAACAGATTTCGTAAGTCGCTTTTTCAAGCGTGAACAGATCGAGCAACGCATCGCATGCGGTGACGTCGGGCGCCGCGGCACGATAGGCGGACAGGAATGCATCGCGGGATTCCGGCACATAACGCTGCAGGATTTTCTGGCGGCGTGCGCGTGCCACTTCGCCGAGATCGGGCGGTGCGCTGTTGGCGGAAAAATAGGCGGCGTAATCGTAGGAACGCAACAAACCGGCGACATCGCGCCACGGGCTGTTTTTCTCGCGGCGTTCTTCCAGCGTGCGTGCCGGTTCGCCTTCGAAGTCGAGCAGGTAGACATCGCCGGACGACACCAGCACCTGACCAAGATGGAAGTCGCCGTGAATCCGTGTACGCAGTGCACCGACCGCACTCGCGGCAAGGCGATCGATCAATTCATACAGCGCGTCCTTCTGCAATACCAGCCGCGCCGTCATGTCATCGACGTCGTCGATATGACTGCTGCCGTCCTGCAATACCGACAGTGCGCGATCAAGCTGCTGCCGTACCGATTGCGCGAGATGCGCACAATCGGCTTCGGTCGCGCGTTCCGGAGAGAATGCCGGGTCGTCGCAGGGTTGCGCCAGCACTGCGTGCAGTTCGGCGAGACGCGTGCCGAGCTTGCCCGCAAAATCCAGCAGGTCGATGATCGGATCGGCCATCTCCGACATTTCCGGCGTTTCCCTTTCCGTATCGTCCGATTGCTGGGCGGTGCGCGCCAGCGTGTCGAGCGTCCAGCGCCACGCATCGCCCTGACTGTGGATGAAGCCCTGCAGCACGATCAGGGTATGCGGTGTGCCGTCGGCCGCGACGCGTGTCATGTCGCCGAGAATCGTCGGCGCATTTGCATAGCCGCGCGCGGTCAGCACACGACCGATTTCCAGTTCCGGGTGAATGCCGGCTGTCAGGTGGCGAATGACCTTCACGACAACGGTGTCGTTGATCGTCAGCGAACTGTTCGACTGCTCGACCGACATGCGGCGTACCTCGGCCTGCGGCGGCATGTCGATTTTTTCGATCAGCGGTGTGGTACTGCAGCGGATCTGGCCGTCCGCTGTTTCGATGACGGCCTGTTCGCGGATCAGATGCAGGATCAGCATCGCGAAGGTGTCGAGCGAGAAGGCATCGGTCAGCATGCCGACGCGTCGATCGCGCCGCACGCGGGCCAGTGCGAGTTGTTGCGGCAGGCCGGACGTCCCGCCGTCGTCGGCATACACACCCAGCGGCAGGAAATAGCGGTCGCTGTCGCCGTTGGAACCGGTGACCAGTTCGGTCAGCATCATCGGCGCGCTGCCGCTTGGCACCGGCAGTGCGGTTGCCAATGCGATCTGCACCGATTCCAGTTTTTTTTGCTTGCCGGCATACCAGCGGCGCAGTTGCAGATACTGCGGCAGCGTGTCCCGTTCCAGCGTCATGCGCGCCGCACCGCGTACCAGATCGGCTGCGCCGTTCGGCAACACCAGCGTCTGGTAATCCGGCAACGGTGTCGATTGCGGCACATACCATCCGGGCATGCTGGTTTCCGTCGCCAGCATGAACCAGTAAAAGCCGAAAGGCGGCAGTGTCAGCAAATACGGCAACTGACCGATCGGTGGGAAGGCGACGCCGCCCAGCATTTCGACCGGTACCTTGCCGGCAAAAGCGGACAGATCGATTTCAACTGCCTGCGATGCATGCGACACGTTAGCGACGCACAGGATGGTTTCCATGCCTTCTCCGGCATCGTATTCGCGCAGGTAGGCAAGGATCTTGCGATTGTTCGGATACATCAGGCGCAGCGAGCCGCGGCC
Organism: Oxalicibacterium sp.; assembly: GCF_035565035.1. Taxonomy (GTDB): domain Bacteria; phylum Pseudomonadota; class Gammaproteobacteria; order Burkholderiales; family Burkholderiaceae_D; genus Oxalicibacterium. The sequence goes on from NZ_DATMTD010000008.1 coordinate 22,964, forward strand.
GAACGCGCGGTGCTTGCTGCGCACCTGCAGCATGCGACGCATCCAGTTCAGCAGCGAATACGGATCGTCGTTCTGCGCTTCGACATTGATTGCCTGAAAGCCGTACAGCGGATCCATGATCGCCGGCAGCACCAGGCTTTGCGGATTGGCGCGCGAAAAACCGCCGTTGCGATCCGAGGTCCATTGCATCGGTGTACGTACACCGTCGCGGTCGCCGAGATGGATGTTGTCGCCCATGCCGATTTCATCGCCGTAATACATGACCGGCGTGCCCGGCATCGACAGCAGAAAACTGTGCAGCAGTTCAATGCGGCGTCGATCGTGTTCCAGCAACGGCGCGAGGCGGCGACGAATGCCGAGATTGATGCGTGCGCGCTTGTCGGATGCGTAGTGATTCCACAGGTAATCGCGCTCGCGGTCGGTCACCATTTCCAGCGTCAGCTCGTCGTGATTGCGCAGAAAGATCGCCCACTGGCAGTCGGCCGGAATGTCCGGCGTCTGCCGCAGGATGTCGGTAATCGGAAAACGGTCTTCCTGCGCCAGCGCCATGTACATGCGCGGCATCAGCGGGAAGTGGAAGGCCATGTGGCATTCGTCATCGTCGCCGAAATACTGCTGCACGCTTTCCGGCCACATGTTGGCTTCGGCCAGCAGCATGCGATCGGGAAAATGCGTATCCATGTGTGCACGGATTTTTTTCAGGATGGCATGCGTTTCCGGCAGGTTCTCGTTACTGGTGCCTTCACGTTCGATCAGATACGGCACTGCGTCAAGGCGCAGGCCATCGACGCCGAGATCGAGCCAGTAGGTCATGATTTCCAGTACGGCTTTCAGCACCTCCGGATTGTCGTAGTTCAGATCCGGCTGATGCGAATAGAAGCGGTGCCAGAAGTACTGGTTGGCGACCGGGTCCCAGGTCCAGTTGGATTTTTCGGTATCGAGAAAGATGATGCGTGTGCCTTCGTAGCCGACATCGGTATCCGCCCACACGTAAAAATCGCGTTCCGGCGAGCCGGCCGGCGCATTGCGCGCACGCTGGAACCACGGATGCTGGTCCGATGTGTGATTGACGACCAGTTCGGTGATGACGCGCAGGCCGCGCTTGTGCGCTTCGTCGATGAAGCGGCGTGCATCTTCCATCGTGCCGTAATCAGGATGGACGCCGATATAGGCGGCGATGTCGTATCCGTCATCACGACGCGGCGAAGGATAGAACGGCAGCAGCCAGATCGTGTTGACGCCGAGTTGCGCGATGTAGTCGAGGCGATCGATCAGCCCGGCGAAATCGCCGACACCGTCATTGTTCGCATCGAAGAAGGACTTGATGTGCAACTGATAGATGACCGCGTCCTTGTACCACAACGGGTCGTCGGTGAACGGCATCGACGGCGCGGCGATATCTTGTTCGGCCAGTTGTGCAGTGAGCGGGTTCGTCATGTTTTTCCTGTTCTTCTGCGGTCGCGTTGCTGCGAGTCGTGTTCTGTTTTACGTTCGCGTTATGCGGGACGAATGCGCCAGATGGCGAAAGGTAGTTGCTGCGGATCAAGCCGGATGAACTGTTGTCGGCCCTGCCAGCTGAAATGCGCATCGCTCGTCAGTTCCTCCACCTGCACGCTTCCGTCATCGGGCAGACCGAAGCGCCACAGCGGCACATCGATCGCCGCTTCATGCGCGGCAAACGGATCGAGATTGATGGCGACCAGCAACGTGTTGTCCCCAAAACGTTCACCGTCGTTCTCGTGGCGTGTCGATTTGGCGAAATACAGAATCTGCTCGTTCGACGCCTGCAGGAAACGGATTCCCAGATGGGACTGCAATGCCGGGTTGCTGTTGCGCAGACGATTCAGCAGGGCAACTTCGCGCACGATGTTGCCGGGGCGATTCCAGTCCCACGCACGGATTTCGTATTTTTCCGAATCGAGATATTCCTCTTTTCCTGTGACAGCCTGCGCCTCGCACAGTTCGAATCCGCTGTACACGCCCCACAGGCCGGACAATGTCGCTGCCAGCGCAGCGCGAATCAAATGCCCCGGGCGCCCGGATCGCTGCAGGAAACGCGGATTGATGTCCGGTGTATTGACGAAGAAATGCGGCCGGAAGAATTCGCGCGGTGCGCCGGGCCCCGTTGCCGTCAGTTCGGTCAGGTAGTCGATAAATTCCTGCTTGGTGTGGCGCCAGGTGAAATAGGTGTACGACTGCGAAAAGCCGACTTTAGCCAGCCGGTACATCGGCTTCGGTCGCGTAAACGCTTCCGACAGGAAGATCGTGTCCGGCGCACGACTGCGCACATCGTTGATCATCCATTCCCAGAACGGCAGCGGCTTGGTATGCGGATTGTCGACGCGGAACACGCGCACGCCTTCGCGCACCCACAGCAGCACCACATCGCGCAATGCAATCCACAAGTCCGGAATCGCATCCTCCGCGTAAAAATCGACGTTGACGATGTCTTCGTATTTTTTCGGCGGATTTTCCGCGTAGCGGATCGTGCCGTCAGGTCGCCATGCAAACCATTCCGGATGCTGTTGCAGCCAGGGATGATCGGGCGAACACTGGATCGCGAAGTCGAGCGCGATCTCCATGCCGTGTTCGGCGGCGGCGACCAGCAGGCGACGGAAATCCTGCAGCGTGCCGAGTTGCGGATGAATCGCATCGTGACCGCCTTCGGGGGAACCGATTGCGTACGGACTGCCGGGATCGTCTTCCGAGGGCGTCAGGCTGTTGTTCTTGCCTTTCTTGTTCTTGCTGCCGATCGGGTGAATGGGCGGGAAATACAGAGTGTCGAATCCCATGTCGCGGATTGCGGGCAGGCGCCGGATCACATCGTCGAAAGTGCCGTGACGGGACGGGTCGCCGCTTTGCGATCGCGGGAACAGTTCGTACCAGTTGGCGAATTCGGCCTGTCGTCGTTCGACGTCGAGCGGATAGTCGTCGCTGCGTGTGAAAAAACTGCGCAGGTCGGCGACATGCATCAGTCGCGTCGTCTCGGCGGATAGCAACAGGTCGATGGCGTCGCGATACGTGTCGCGACCGGTCTCTGCCGTTTTCTTTTTGCTTTTCGCCGGCAACTGTTTCAGCAGTTTTTTCAGTGCGCTTGCATGCGGACTGCCCTCATCCTGTCCGGCGAGCGTATTGTCCAGCAACAGGCGGCCTTCCTGCAGTTCCAGCGAAACGTCGAGGCCCGCCTGCAGTTTTTTCTGCAATTCATCGCGCCAGGTCGCGAAGTCGTCGCGCCAGGCCGCAACGGCAAAGACATGGCGACCGACCCGCTGCAACGGCAGGACCGCATGCCAGCGATCGTTGACGGTCGGCTGCATCGGCACTTCCTGCCATTCCTTTTCATCGGCGGGGCGCCACAATACGGCTGCAGCCAGTTTGTCATGGCCGTCGCTATAGATGTCCGCTTCGATATCGATCAGGCTGCCGGCAATCCGTTTGGCGGCGAAGCGTCCGTGTTCGACGGCAGGCGCAATCTGTTCGATCGCGATGCGCGCGCTGTTCGCTGCGCGCTTTACGGCGGTTTTGCCGGCCGGCGTGGGAACGATGACCGGCCTGGCCGGTTGCAGCACAACGAACTGCACATCGGATGGCGCAAGCATTGCGCCCGATTGCATCAGCGATTGCGGCAATGCCCAGTCGTTCAGGCGATCACGCAACAGTGCGGCGGAAATTGCATGTTCATGGTGGCTGTCTGCATTGACGATCGTCAGCAGCGCCGACGACGAAGCAAACGGTTCCGTCTGGCGCAACAGCAAGCCGACATCGGCGTGCGGCGAGGACAGCATGTGCAACGGTTGACGCAGTTCGGCGGCACCGGCGCTGGCGTGCAGACGCTGGTTCGCGTCGGCAATGACTGTAGTCAGATCGAATAACGGTTGCAGCAGCCAACGCCTGTCCCGATGCAGGTCCGCGAGCACGGCGTCGGCACCTTGCGCAAATCCTTCCGTCAGCATCATGCCGTCGCCGACGATGGCCGCCACCAGCACGGCACGCCGGCTGGCGCGAAAAACTGCATCGGCATCGTCGAGATGCAGGCGATGAGCCAGCCGGCTGCCAAACGGATCTTCCGGTGCGGCGATGACGGGTGCGATGGCGGAGAGTCGACGATGTTCTTCTGCCAGCCAGCTGGAGCGATAGTCCCACCATGCGTCCGATGCAAATACGGCATCGAAGCCGCAATCGGCGATCGCCGTCAATTGTTCCGGCGTGCAGCCGGGCGTCCAGGCGAGAAAAACCGGCGCGTGCCGGTCAGCCGCTTTCGTTTGTGCAATCAGCGTCTGCCATACATAAGGCGAGATGCGTGCGATGCCGAGACAGCGAAAACCGCCCACACCGATTTTCACCCATTGTGTCAGTTGCGTTTGCCAGTAAGCGAGTGCCAGCTGCGTACCATTCGCATCGAGTCGCAGCTGCATGCGACGATCGTCCCGCTGGACCGTGCCGAAGCGCGGATCGGGCAGGGCGTGCACATCCTGTTCCGGCAGGAAGAAGTTTTCTTCAAGCGCGACATGAAAAGGGTCTGCAACGGGGAAGCGGTCTATTTCGAGATCGAGCAGCAGCTTCAGTTCGGCCTTGCGACAGGCTTGCGCAAAGCGGGCAAGCGCAGATTGCTCGCCTGCATCCTGGACAGAAGGTTCACCGAACGACGATAACGCACAGCCGGCCAGCAGGATCGAATCGAACTGCATGGCGGAGACACGAGCGAACAGCGATTGCCAATCGTCGTCGCGAACGATATCAGCGGCAGCGATGCAATGAATGCGCGGCGGGCAACAGCCCGAAACGGTACGGCTTTGCATGGTCAGACCGTTTCAGTTGATGGAAAAAAGGTGGAACGGAACAGCGCTGCAACGTGAAGCGAAAGGCCGCCAACAACAATCGGTCGATCCTGCGGACCGACCGTCGTTGATACAGGAAGCTGCGGACTTTTTCTCCTCATGCAGTCAGCTTGTAGTGATTCGGATTGACGGATGGTTTGCTTGCCTTGGGTTTGAGCAAGTCGAGGAACAGCTGTCTTCCCGTCGGTGGCGCAATTCGCGAATACATCTGGATGTATGCCAGTGCCGGATTGGTCCACGAATAATCGCCTTGCATCGCGCGACGCTGCATCGTCTGCCATGCGGCGGGACGCGCATACAGGCGCAATGCGTGTGCGATCGCGTCGACCAGGTCGTCGGTTTCTTCGCCATCGAACAGGATCCCGGTGGCATCGTCGGCAGGCAGCAGTTCGCGTCCGGCATCGACGATGGTGTCGCACAAACCGCCGACGCGCGACGCGACAGGAATCGTGCCGTACAGCATCGAATAGATCGGCGTCAGGCCGAACGGTTCGAAGCGCGTCGGGTGCAGCAGGATGTCGGCACCGGCATGCAGCGCATGGGCACGATGTTCGTCGTAGCCGATGAAGACGCCGATACGATCGGGATGCTCGGCTGCCAGTTGCTTGAACTGGTTTTCGTATTGCGGATCGCCGCAGCCCAGGATCGCGATTTGCAGATGCGGATGGTCCTGCAGGATGCGTGGCATCGCATCGAGAATCAGGTCAGCCATTTTCTGGTGCGTGATCCGGCTGCCGATCGCCATCAATGGCGTGAATTGCTGGATCGGCAGGTTGAACAGTTTTTGCAGGTCGCGTTTGCAGGCAGCCTTGCCGCTCATGTTGGCGTCGCTGAAATTACGCTTGATGAGCGGATCGGTCGACGGGTTCCAGACGTCGAGATCGACGCCGTTCGGAATCGCCTGCAGCACCGACTTGCGGCGATTCAGGATGCCTTCGAAGCCGTAGCCGAAGCGTTCGGTCAGGATTTCCTTTGCATACGTATTGCTGACGGTGCTGATGCTGTCCGAGTACGCAATACCTGCTTTCAGGTAGCTCATCTTGCCCCAGAACTCCATGCCGTTCTCATCGATCATTTCGGCCGGAATGCCGATCTGTGGTGCAATATCGGTCGGGTAGTTACCCTGGAATGCGAGGTTGTGGATCGTCAGTGCCGTACCGACGTCGGTGATTTTTTCCAGTTTCAACAATGCTGGAATCAGCGCGGCATGCCAGTCGTTGGCTTGCACCACGTGCGGCACCGGATAATTTGCCTTGCCGGCGCACACGCGCACGGCAGCGTGGGCCAACGATGCGAACGCAATTGCATTGTCGTCCAGTTCGTGACCGGTGTGATCAACGTAAGGATTGACTGTCCGCTTGTCGAAAAGCGGTGAGCACAGCACCAATACCTTGACGCCGGTGTCCGGCATCTTGCCGAGAAACAGTTCGGCATCGCCACCAGGCAGGCCGACGAGGTCGGCGATTTTTTTCAGGCCGCTTGTCTTTTCAACCGCTGTCGGATAACCGGGAAGCAGGATCGTGACGTCGACGTCCAGCGTGGACAATGAGGAAGCCAGTGCGCCGATGACATCTGCCAATCCGCCTGTTTTTACAAGAGGAATTGCTTCTGAGGTGACGAGAAGAACGCGTGGTTGCGGCATCATTTGACTTTCCCCTTGGAAAAATGCGGCGGCGAAAAAGAGCGGGCTGCATGTTGTTTGGTTTCGGGAGTCCACCTTACCGAACCGCGCTGAAAAGGCGAATCAGACACTGCCGCGACAATTTGTAAGAAAACGTTACCTGATTAAAAATCGGGTAATTTCATCTCAATAAAGGGGTGAAATGAGTGCATCAAGGAAATAATTTGGTGTGGAATGCTTCTTTCGAGAAATTGTTTTCCGGAAGGAAAAAGGCGTTTTGGTAATCTTGCAATCCATGCGAACCCTGTCGTGTTTTGCATCGATGCAAGCATTGAATTTGATACGAAAGAAGAAAATGCGTTCGATAAAAATCCTGGTTGCCACGGCGAGTTTCTTTTTGCTGATGTTTAGCCAGCCGGTGTTTGCGCAAGGCGCCATCCCCAGCCATTCCATCGATCTGCCCGGCAGCAGTGCTGTACAAACTGAAGGGAAAGTTGAAAGGACCCGACAACAGCACCCGCGATTATGTCGTGCATGTGAAGAAAGGGCAGACGCTTTCAGTCGCGCTGGACGCCGACAAGTTCTCATGGACTTATTTCGATTTAGTGCGGCAGGAAAGCGACGAAGCATTGTTCGTCGGTGAAACGCACGACGGGAAAGCGTGGCAGCAACAGATCCAGGATGGCGGCAAATACATCATCCGCATCTATCTCGATCGCGCCGTGGCGCTTCGTGGAGAGTCGTCGAGATACACGCTGTCGATTTCGGCTTCTTGAACGGGCTGGAAGAATGGCGCGGCATCGCAGTGCTTTGCTCGTCGTAAACAGGAAGACCGGACGGAAACGTTCGGCAATTCTTTCGATGGCATTTCGCCAACAGCCTGCCATTTTCATCCAAGCCGTTGATAAATCACGTGTTTCTGCCGTCAGGCGTATAATGTCGGCTTTCATCGGAGCATTGCGCGGCGCTCCAGACGATGCAGTTTGTCGTCGGTGCCGACGGACGCATTCCGCTTCTGATCATTCTGTATTTATTCAACTATCGAAAGAGTCAGGTCTCTTCCGGATCGTCACGAGCGTGACTTTTTTCCATGCTCCAATAGCGGTACCCCATACGTAAGACCTGCTGTACATCATGTCCGACATTCAGTCAGAAACGCCCGCTCTCCCAACGACGGTAATCGCACAGGCCGAAGCCGCACCTGCCATCCGCTTTCAGGATTTCGGTCTCGCGCCGGAAATCCTGCGCGCGCTGAACGATCAGGGTTATGTGCACCCGACGCCGATCCAGGCCGAGGCGATTCCCGTCGTGCTGAAAGGTATCGACGTGATGGGTGCCGCGCAAACCGGTACCGGTAAAACCGCCGGCTTCTCGCTGCCGATCATCCAGTTGCTGATGGCGCACGCGAACAGCAGCGCTTCGCCTGCGCGTCATCCGGTGCGTGCACTGATTTTGACGCCGACGCGCGAGCTGGCCGATCAGGTGGCGGAAAACGTCAAGGCCTATTCGCGCCACACGCCGCTGCGTTCGACCGTGGTGTTTGGCGGTATGGACATGAAGCCGCAGACCGTGATCCTGAAGGGGGGCGTCGAGATCGTCATCGCCACGCCGGGCCGCCTGCTGGATCACGTTGAACAGAAAAACATCAGTCTCGGCCAGGTGCAGATTCTGGTGATGGACGAAGCCGACCGCATGCTGGACATGGGCTTCCTGCCCTACTTGCAGCGCATCATCAACCTGTTGCCGAAGCAACGCCAGAACCTGATGTTCTCCGCGACCTTCTCGCCGGAGATCAAGAAGCTGGCCAACACCTTCCTGAAGAATCCCGTCACGATCGAAGTCGCGCGCAGCAATGCGACGAACGAGAATGTCACGCAGATCATCTACAAGGTGGAAGAGGAAGCCAAGCGCGATGCGGTGTCGTTCATCATTCGCCAACGCGGATTGAAACAGGTGATCGTGTTTTCGAATACCAAGATCGGCGCCTCGCGTCTCGCACGCCAGCTGGAAAGCGAAGGCATCAAGGCGTCTGCGATTCACGGCGACAAGTCGCAGGGTGAACGCATGCAGGCGCTGGAGCAGTTCAAGAAGGGCGAGATCGAAGTGCTGGTCGCGACCGACGTCGCCGCGCGTGGTCTGGACATTGCCGAACTGCCGTGCGTGATCAACTTCGATCTGCCGTACAACGCGGAAGACTACGTGCATCGCATCGGTCGTACCGGTCGTGCAGGTGCAACCGGCGATGCAATCTCGCTGTATTCCGACAAGGATGCGCGTCTGCTGGTGGATATCGAAAAACTGATCAAGCAGAAATGCGTACCGGGCGATCTCGTCGGTTTCGCTCCGCGTGCAGCAGGTCGCGAGCGTTCGTCGTCCGATCGTCCGCCACGTCGTGACGATTCAGCTTCGCGTGGCCGTTCCGAACGCAGCAATACGTCGCACGACAACAAGACTGTTCACAGTCGCAGCGCCTATGCCGGCGCGCCACGCAAGGAAGCGGTCGATCCGTTCTTCCTCAAGCCGTATGAACCATCGGCCGGTACCGTTACCGACAACAAGCAGGCCGACAACAAATCGATCAAGCCGGGCAAGCAGAAAGTTGCTGCGTTGCTGGGCGGCGCATTCAAGCGCTGAACACGTGCGCCGCAAGGCGCAAATAGCGGTACGGAAGTGTTGTTCCCTGTATGCCTTCATCAACAAGGAAATCAAGGAGATCAATCATGACGGAACGCCAGAAAATCATTCCCTGCCTGTGGTTCGACTTCAATGCCGAGGAAGCTGTGCGGCATTATCTCGACATCTTCGAAGATTCCCGCATTCTTGAGATATCGCACTACGGCGAGGCCGTGCCTGCGCACAATGGCAAGGTGCTGACCATCCTGTTCGAATTGAAGGGACAGCAGATACTGGCATTGAACGCCGGTCCGGATTTTCCATTTACCGAAGCGATTTCATTGAGCATCGACTGCGCCGATCAGCAGGAAGTCGACATGTACTGGACACGTCTGTCGGAAGGCGGTAGCACCAGTCAGTGCGGCTGGCTGAAGGATAAATTCGGGGTGTCGTGGCAGACTGCGCCGCGTCGCCTCATGGAGTTGTTTACCGATCCCGACAAGAGCAAGGCGGCACGCGCAATGAAGGCGATGATGTCGATGACGAAGATCGATATTGCGCAGGTCGAAGCTGCAGCGAATAACACGCGCTGATACGCAGTTTACTTTCCGTCGTTTCCGACGAAGCGCTGTCTCCAGGCGGCGATGGCCTTTTGCCAGAATTCTGCAATCGAATCCGCATGATCGATATTCAATTGCAGAAAGCGCGCGGCGCGCAATAGTTCGCTGAGTGGATTGTCCAGATCAAGCGCCTTCGCTCCCGTCTGCTTCGACAGCTTTTCTCCCACCTCATTCAGAACGACCGGCACGTGCATGTAGGACGGCGTCGGCAATCCCAGCAGACGTTGCAGGTAAATCTGCCGTCCGGTCGATTCCAGCAGGTCGGTACCTCGTACCACATGCGTGATGTCCTGATCTGCATCGTCGACGACGACGGCGATCTGATACGCCCAGAATCCATCCGCACGCTTCAACACAAAGTCGCCGACCTCGGTTGCCAGATGCTGCGTCAACGGGCCGAGCCAGCGGTCGTCGAATGTGATTGATTCGTTCTGTTCGCCAATCTCCGGCACGCGCAGACGCAAGGCGCGTGCAATTTTTCCGACACCTAATCCGTTGCGACAAGTCCCCGGATAAATAGCTGCGCCATCGGCGGCGAATCTGAGTCCGGTGGCGAGACGCGAATCGGCGATTTCCTTGCGGGTGCAACCGCATGCATAAGTGTGTCCGGCAAGACGATCGAATGCGGCTTGATAAAGAGACTTGCGCCGGCTTTGCACGACAATCTCGCCATCGTGCCGCATGCCGAATATCGACAGCGCCTGCGTGATGGCGTCGGCCGCGCCGGGCACGGTACGCGCCTCGTCGATGTCTTCGATGCGCACCAGCCAACTCCCGTCATGCGATTTCGCATCGAGATAGCTGGCCATTGCGGCGACCAGCGAACCGGCATGCAGTGGGCCACTGGGTGACGGGGCGAAACGGCCTGTGTAGTTGTTGTTCTTCTTGTTAGCCATTGCTTACTCCGCAAGTAGTTTTTTATGCACGTCCGGATCGGCCAGTTTGCCCAGAAACCATTTCAGGCATTTGCCGCGTGCATCGGTGCGCCACGCATATTGCAAGGCGCCGTCGGGTTTGGTTTCGCTGGTTTGCTTCTCGATCAATGCGCCGCTATCGAGATACGGTTGCGCCCATTTGCGCGGCAGATGACCGCAACCGAGGCCAGCAACCTGCGCCGCCAGTTTGTCGCGCACCGTTGGCACGGTCAGCGTCGATTGTCCTGTCAGCAGGCCGGACGTAACGCTGGGCAGCAGACGGCCGCTGTCGCCGGCGGCGATCGCGCGATGCTGCTGGACGATATTCGCCGCCAGCGGTTCTTCCATGTTTGCCAGCGGATGATGTGGCGCGACGGCGAAAACCCAATCGACATCGCCCAGCGGCTTCGCACGAAAACCGCCGGAGCCGCGTACCAGATCCGGGCCGTCGTAGGAGATGCCGATCGCCAGGTCGGCTTCGCCATTGATCAGTTTTTCCCATGTGCCAGACAATACTTCCGTCGAAAAACGCAACTGCGTGCCGGCACTGTGCAAGTCGCATTCGTCGATCAGCGGGATCATGTTTTCAAAAGGAATCAGCGCATCCAGCACGATGCGCAATTCGACTTCCCAGCCGCTGGCGGTGCGCTTGACGCGTTGTTCGAGTTCGCTGGCGGCACGCAGCAGATGGCGACCTTCGTTCAGCAATTCCTGCCCTGCAGGCGTCAGCTTGGCGCGATGGCCGCGACGATCGAACAGCAGCACATCGAGGTCTTCTTCCAGCTTGCGTACGCTGTAAGTCAGTGCGGACGGCACGCGGTCCAGCGCAACCGCCGCCGCGCCGAAGCTGCCCTTGCGGTCGATGGTGTCCAGAATGCGGATGGCTTCCAGTGTCAGATTCATGGTCGATTTCCAATATTCAAATATTTTGAATGACTTATGCGGAATTATGCCCTTATTTAAAGCGTTTCGAGCATCTATAGTGTGATTTATGCAGTGACGCATGTCATGCAATAAAACTCAACGAAAGGAAACATCATGCTCGAAATTCGCAAAAGTGAAGACCGCGGTCACGCAAACCATGGCTGGCTGGATTCGTATCACACCTTTTCGTTCGCCAATTACTACGACGAAGAGCATATGGGTTTCGGCCCGCTACGCGTGATCAACGAAGACCGCGTCAACGCCGGTGAGGGTTTCGGCACGCACGGCCACCGCGACATGGAAATCATCAGCTATGTGCTGGAAGGCGAACTGGCGCACAAGGACAGCATGGGCACCGGCAGCGTGATTCGTCCGGGCGATGTGCAACGCATGAGCGCCGGTAGCGGTGTGCGGCATTCGGAATTCAATCATTCGCAGGATCAGACGACGCATTTCCTGCAAATCTGGATCCAGCCGAACGTGAACGGGATTCCGCCGAGTTATGAAGAAAAGCATTTTTCGGCGGAAGAAAAACGCGGTCGCCTGCGTCTGATCGCTAGCTCCGATGGTGCTGATGGATCGGTACTGATTCATCAGGATGCGAAGCTGTATGCCGGGTTGTTCGACGGCAGTGAAACCGCATCGCTGGGGCTGGCAGAAGGCCGCCTTGCCTATGTGCACGTTGCACGCGGCGCGGTAGAAGTAAATGGCGTTGCGTTGCGTACCGGTGATGCGCTGAAGGTGTCGGATACCGATACCTTGACGATTGCAAATGGTCAGCAGGCGGAAGTGCTGGTATTCGATTTGGTTTGATTAACCTTGATCTAAAAAAAGCGCGGCATTCACAAGATGTCGCGCTTTTTATTGATTGATTCTGTCTCATCAATGATGCTCATATTCGGGGGCGCTGCCGGCATCTGAGCGTCGGTCAGCAACTACATTTGCGACCAAAAACTAATCATATAGGACTTAATAAAAAGCGCGACGTCCAAAGACGCCGCGCTTATCTATTTGCCTGTTACTGACTACAGATCATCTGAAAAAACTACGCGTCAATATCCAGCGGCTCAAACGACTTAACCAAATCATCCAGTTGTTTCAGCTGCGTCAAAAATGGCTCCAGCTTCGCCAGCGGCAGCGCACTTGGGCCGTCGCACTTTGCGACTTTTGGATCAGGATGTGCTTCGAGGAACAAGCCCGCCAAACCGACGCCCATGCCGGCACGCGCCAGATCGAGCACTTGTTCACGACGACCGCCGGACGCCGCGCCGCCCGGATCGCGCTGTTGCAACGCGTGCGTGACGTCGAAGATCACAGGCAGGTTGTTGCAGGTTTTTTTCATCACGCCGAAACCGAGCATGTCGACCACCAGATTGTCATAGCCGAAATTGCTGCCGCGATCGCACAGGATCAGTTGTTCGTTACCGGCTTCCCTGAATTTTTCGACGATGTTGCCCATCTGCGACGGACTCAGGAACTGCGGTTTCTTGATGTTGATCACGCGACCGGTCTTGGCTAGCGCGACGACCAGGTCAGTCTGGCGCGCGAGAAAGGCCGGCAGTTGCAACACGTCGACCACTTCCGCGACCGGCGCAGCCTGATGCGGTTCATGTACGTCGGTAATCAGCGGTACGTCGAAGGCTTTTTTCACGTCTTCAAAAATGCGCAAACCTTCGTCCAGGCCCGGACCGCGATACGAATGGATCGATGAGCGGTTGGCCTTGTCGAACGATGCCTTGAACACGTACGGAATGCCAAGCTTCTGCGTCACGCGCACGTACTCTTCGCATGACTTCATCGCCAGATCGCGCGATTCCAGCACGTTGATGCCGCCGAACAGGACGAAGGGCAGGCTGTTATCGACCTTGATGTCACCGATGTTGATCATGTGTTGTCTCTTGAGTTGTCGTGTTGCGATGGATTGCGCATGCGCGCAACGGTTTATTTTTTACAGTGCGCGCAGGACGAGCCTGCGACGAATTCCGGTGCCAGCTGCTCGCGTGGCGATACAAGCGCGTTGCAGGTCGGGCAGGTCGTCGGTGCGGTACTCGGCTCCAGCTTCGGATTCAGCGCGGTGCGGTGATCGAACACGAAGCAATCGCCGGTGTAGTGGTCGCCGCCCACTTCCTCGAAGTATTTGAGAATGCCGCCTTCCAGCTGGTACACGCTGTCGTAGCCGATGTTCTTCATGTGGATTGCCGCTTTCTCGCAGCGGATGCCGCCGGTACAGAACGTGACGATGGTCTTGTCGTTCAACTCGTCCTTGTGCGCGGCGACCACGTCCGGGAATTCGCTGAATTTTTCGATGCGGTAATCCAATGTGTTGTCGAACGTGCCGACATCGACTTCAAACGCGTTGCGTGTGTCCATCATGACGACCGGCTTGCCGTTGTCGTCGTGTCGCTGATCGAGCCAGCGTTTTAGCGTGGCGGCGTCGACGGCCGGCGCACGGCCTTCTTCCGGCTTGATCAGCGGATGCTTCATCGTGATGATTTCGCGCTTCAGTTTGACCAGCATCTTGTTGAACGGCTGTTCGCCGGACAGACTTTCCTTCACTTCCAGGTCGCTGAAACGGCGGTCGGCGCGCAACCATGACAGAAAATCGTCGATCGCCGCGCGACTGCCTGCGAGAAACAGGTTGATGCCTTCCGGGCTGAGCAGGATCGTGCCTTTCAACGCCAGAGCGTTGCATTTGGCGAGAAAAGCAGGGCGTTTTTCGGCCGTGTCGTCGAAGCTGACGAATTTGTATGCCGCGATGTTGACGAACGAAGAAGTCGGTTGCATGGTGCGTGAGTCGGTGAGGATCGCCTTGCGATTCGGACAACAGTGCCTCCGACATTGCGTGCCGGCGGTGTGGCGTCCTGGTCTGGCTGAATCAAGGCGACATTATAAACTTTGCCGCGGGCAGACTGCCGGATCGTCGGGAGGGCGCGGTAGAATACCGGCCATGACTTCACCGCAATTTATTCATCTCCGCCTGCATTCCGAATATTCGATCGTCGATGGCCTGGTCCGTATCGATGATGTGATCGAGGCGGCCGCGGCAGACCGCCAGCCGGCGTTGGCGATCAGCGATCTGGCCAACCTGTTCGGCATGGTCAAGTTCTACAAGGAAGCGCGCTCGAAAGGCATCAAACCGATTGTTGGCTGCGATGTCTGGATCACGAACGACAACGATCGCGACAAGCCGTCGCGCCTGTTGCTGCTGGCAAAGAATCGTCACGGTTATCTGCAGCTGTGCGATCTGCTGTCGCGTGCGTGGCTGACGAATATTCATCGTGGCCGGGCTGAAATCAGGCCGGAATGGCTGGAAGAAATCGCAGCCGCTGCAGAAAAAGGATTGATCGTCCTGTCCGGCGCGCATTTCGGCGATGTCGGCATTGCGATCGACAATGGCAATCTGGCTGGCGCAGAACGCTGTGCGCAACGCTGGGCGGCATTGTTTCCCGGGCATTTCTATATTGAAGTGCAACGTGCGGGGCAGCCGAACATGGATGCGCACGTGCGGCAGGCGTCCGTCCTCGCCGCCAAATTGGGATTGCCGGTTGTCGCCACGCATCCCGTACAGTTTTTATCGCAGGAAGAATTCATTGCGCACGAGGCGCGCACCTGTATTTCCGAGGGCGAAATCCTTGCCAATCCGCGTCGCGTCAAGCGCTTCAATGAACAGCAGCGGTTTACCACGCAGGCCGAAATGGCCGAACTGTTTGCCGACATGCCAAACGCGTTGCGCAATTCCGTCGAAATCGCCAAGCGCTGCAATCTGGTGCTGGAACTTGGCAAGCCGCAGTTGCCGAATTTTCCGACCCCGGGCGGTGTGTCGATCGATGAATTCCTGGTGCAGGAAGCCGAACGCGGTCTGGCGATGCGGCTCGAACATCTGTATCCCGATGCCGCAGAACGCGAAAAGCAACGACCGCGTTATCAGGAACGGTTGAAGTTCGAGACCGATACGATCATCAAGATGAAGTTTCCCGGCTACTTCCTGATCGTGGCCGACTTCATCAAGTGGGCAAAGAACAACGGCGTGCCGGTCGGGCCGGGTCGCGGGTCGGGTGCGGGTTCGCTGGTCGCCTATTCGTTGCTGATTACCGATCTCGATCCGTTGCAATACAACCTGCTGTTCGAACGCTTCCTGAATCCGGAACGCGTATCGATGCCCGACTTCGATATCGATTTCTGCCAGGAAGGGCGCGATCGCGTCATTCAGTACGTGAAGGATACCTACGGCAAGGATGCCGTGTCGCAGATTGCGACGTTCGGTACGATGGCCGCGAAAGGTGCGGTGCGTGACGTCGGTCGTGTGCTGGATTTCGGCTACAACTTCTGCGATGGCATTTCAAAACTGATTCCGTTCAAGCCGGGCAAGCTGGTGACGATTTCCGATGCGATCAAGGAAGAGCCGATGCTGGCCGAGCGCATGGAAAAGGAAGAGGAGGTCAAGCAACTACTCGATCTCGCGCAGCAGGTCGAAGGCATTGCGCGCAACATCGGCATGCACGCGGGTGGCGTATTGATCGCTCCGGGCAAGCTGACCGATTTCTGCCCGTTGTATACGCAGGGTGGCGATGCCGGCGTGGTGTCGCAGTACGACAAGGACGACGTCGAAGCGGTCGGCCTGGTGAAGTTCGACTTTCTGGGGCTGACCACGCTGACGATTCTCGATCGCGCGGTGCGTTACATCAAGGAGCTCGATCCGGCGATGGCCGATTTCTCGTTGGAGAAATTGCCGCTCAACGACCGGCCGTCGTACGAGTTGCTGACCAAGGCCAAAACGGTCGCTGTGTTCCAGCTTGAAAGCCGCGGCATGCAAGGCATGCTGAAGGATGCACGTCCGGATCGGTTCGAGGACATCATCGCGCTGGTGGCGTTGTACCGTCCGGGTCCGATGGATTTGATTCCCGATTTCTGCCGACGCAAGCACGGTGAAAAATTCGAATATCCGGATCCGCGTACCGAGGCCATTCTGTCCGAGACCTACGGCATCATGGTTTATCAGGAACAGGTCATGCAGATGGCGCAGGTCATCGGCGGTTACTCGCTCGGCGGCGCCGATTTGCTGCGCCGTGCGATGGGCAAGAAGAAGGCCGAAGAAATGGCCAAGCATCGCGAGCTGTTCCGCGAAGGTGCGGCGAAGAACGACCTGTCGGCAGAGAAGGCCGACGAGATTTTCGATTTGATGGAGAAATTTGCCGGTTACGGTTTCAACAAATCGCATGCTGCGGCGTATGCACTTCTGTCATATCACACCGCCTATCTGAAGGCGCATCACCCGGCCGCGTTCATGGCAGCCAACTTGTCGCTCGCGATGGACGACACCGACAAGATCAAGATTCTCGTCGAGGACGCGATCGATGTCTGCGGCCTGACGCTGCTGCCACCGAATATCAATGAGTCCGATTATCGCTTCACCCCGGTCGGCGTACCGGGCAAGAAAGCCACGCAGATCCGTTACGGTTTGGGTGCGGTCAAAGGCTCGGGAAAAAGTGCGATTGATGCAATCGTGGTGGCCCGGCAGGGTAAACCGTTCACCGACCTGTTCGACTTCTGCAAACGCGTCGATAAGAAACAGATCAATCGACGCACGATCGAATCGCTGATCCGTGGCGGCGCGTTCGATTGCTTCAACGTCGATCGTGCCATTTTGCTGGCATCGGTCAGCTTCGCGATGGAAGGTGCGGAGCAGGCGGAAGCTGCGGCCAATCAGGTCAGCCTGTTTGGCGGCGATGACAGCGATCTGGAAACACCACCGGAATATGTGAAGACGGCGCCCTGGAGCGAAAAGCAAAAGCTGACTGAAGAGAAGGCTGCACTGGGTTTTTATCTGTCTGGCCATCCATTCAATTACTACGCGGACGAGGCGCGACGTTTTGCGCGTACCAAGCTGGCGAATCTGGAGCCGTCACGCGAGCCGCGGATGATTGCCGGCGTGATCTCGGGTTTGCGTACGCAGATGACGCAACGCGGGCGCATGGTGATCGTCACGCTGGACGACGGCAGTGCGACGGTCGATATCACCATTTATAACGAGGTCTACGACGCCAACCGCAATCTGTTCAAGGAAGACGAATTCCTTGCTGTGCAGGGCAAGGTATCGGAAGACCGTTTCTCCGGCGGCCTGCGTGTCACTGCGGAAAAGGTGATGGATATCGCTTCGGCACGCATCCAGTATGCGAAGGCCGTAACCATTTCGTTGCAGGCCACAGCCGATGTGAAGGCATTGATGGCGACGCTGCAGGGTGCGGTCCGTCCCGATGGCAGTCCGGTTGTCGTGCAATACCGTAATCCGAAAGGCGTGTCGGAACTGCGCCTGGGTGAACAGTGGCGCATCAATCCGGACGACAACATCCGGCAAAAGCTCATCGATCTGTATTCCGAACAGAACGTGCAGATCGCTTACGAATAACGGCATGTTTGACGTGCCTGTCCATAACAACAGAATCCGGACGTCGCCGGAATCAAGCCGTACTGAGAGACGCAAGTCATGAAATTTCCTCCGCATATCAAACGCCTGCTGGGCATGCTGACGCCTTACCGGAACCGGTTGGTGCTGGCCTTTCTCGGCATGATCGTCACGGCAGCGACGGAGCCGATGTTCCCGGCGATCATGCGCCCGCTGCTGGACAAGGGTTTCACCGGCAAGCCGAGCTTTTCGCTGTGGCTGGTACCGGCGGCGATCGTCGGCATCTTCCTTGTGCGCGGTCTCTCGACGTTCGCCACCAACTACACGATGACGTGGATCACGTCTCGCCTGTTGAGCACATTGCGCCAGCAGATGTTCAACCGCATGCTGGACGTGCCGCTGGGTTTCTATAATGCGCATCCGGTAGGTCGCGTGATCAATTCGATGATGTTCGAGGTACAACAGGTCATCGAAATGATCACCAAGATTCTGGTGCCGCTGATCCGCGATACGTTGACGGTGATCGGTCTGCTGGGCTTTCTGCTCTGGCTCAACTGGCAACTGACGCTGGTCGCGTTCGTGCTGCTGCCGCTGATCGCAACGGTCGTACGCCTGACCGGCAAGCGCGTGCGTCGCCTGACGCGTGAATACCAGAAGGTCAATGGCGAACTGACGCAGGTGATCGAGGAAACCACGCGCGCCAGCCAGGTCATCAAGATTTTCGGCGGTCAGCAATACGAACAGGATCGCTTTGAAAAACGCGCTGACAAGTTGCGCAGCTATACGATGCGCATGGTGACATCGCTCGCAGCCACCACGCCGCTGACGCAGATCATGGCATCGTGCGCTGTCGCCATCGTGATCGTGATTGCGCTGATCCAGTCGGGGGACAACCAGACAACGGTTGGTGGATTTGTCTCCTTCATCACGGCGATGCTGATGCTGCTGTCGCCGCTGAAAAGCATTGCCGAAGTGAACGGCCCGCTGCAGCGCGGCTTGACGGCGGCGGAAGCCGTGTTCGGCCTGATCGATGAAATGCCGGAACGCACCAACGGTCGCGTTCTGTCGGAACGTGCTGCCGGCAAGCTGGAGTTCAGCAAGCTCGGCTTCTCCTATCCCGGCCATCAGCAACGTGCGCTGCACGATATCAACCTGACCGTGAATCCGGGTGAGACCGTGGCATTCGTCGGCATGTCCGGCGGCGGCAAATCGACATTGGTCAATCTGGTGCCGGGTTTTTACCCGATCAAGGATGGCGAACTGCGTCTTGACGGTGTGTCGATCGAAGAGATTGCACTGATCAGTTTGCGCCAACAGATCGCAATGGTCAGCCAGCACGTCGTGCTGTTCGACGACACGGTCGCGGCCAACATTGCCTACGGTGATGCCACGCCGGATCGCGATCGCATCGTTGCCGCGGCAAAGGCAGCGCATCTGGACGATGTGATCGCCGGTTTGCCGGAGGGACTGGAGACGATCGTTGGCGACAATGGCAATCGTTTGTCCGGCGGTCAGCGTCAGCGTCTGGCAATTGCGCGCGCGATCTACAAGGATGCACCTATCCTGATTCTGGATGAAGCGACCTCTGCACTGGATTCCGAATCGGAACGTGCAGTACAGGCCGCGCTGGATGAATTGATGCGCGGTCGCACGACGCTGGTGATTGCGCATCGCTTGTCGACCATCGAACGCGCCGACCGCATTGCGGTGCTGTCGGAAGGCCGCATCGTCGAAATCGGTTCACATCGCGAACTGCTGGAACAGGGCGGCGTATATGCCAACCTGTACAACCTGCAGTTCGCGACGGAGTGATCAGACAATCTCGACGACCAGTTTTCCTTTGGCGGTGCGATTCTCGATAGCGATATGCGCTTCTGTCGCATTGTCGAAATCAAAGCGCGTCGGATCGACGATCACCCGCAGTTTTCCCTTTTCTGCCATCGCGGTGGCTTCGCGCATGATGTCTCCATGATGCGCGCGGCCTTTTCCGCTCAGAATCGGCAATAGCGTGAACACGCCGGAGTAGCTCGCAGCACGGAACGACAGTGGCGCCAGACTATGCGTTCCCCATCCCAGGCAGCTGACGACATGGCCGGTGTAAGCGCGTGCCGCCGCAAATGATGCATCCAGTGTTGCGCCGCCGACGGTGTCGTAAATCACGTCGAAACCTTCTCCATCTGTATAGCGCTGCACATAGTCTTCCACCGACATGTTGCGATAATCGATGGCGGTCGCTCCCAGACTTTCGATCAATTCCTTCTGTGCTGCGCTACCGGTGGCATACACTTTTGCACCGCGTGCGACGGCAATCTGGATCGCAATGTGGCCGACGCCGCCTGCGCCACCGTGGATCAACACCTTCTGTCCGGCCTTCACATTGGCGCGATCGACCAGACCTTCCCATGCGGTAATGAAAATCAGGGGCAGAGCGGCCGCTTCACGCATGCTGAAGTTGTCCGGCTTCCTTGCCAGCAAGTTGGCATCGAATGCGCCGAATTCCGCCAGCGAACCTGGTATGCCGCCAATACCGCCAGCCATGCCGTAGACCATATCGCCGATGCGAAATCCCGACACGTCGTCACCGATTTCTTCCACAACACCGGCGACATCCATGCCCAGGATGGCGGGCAATGTGGTTTTCGCATGACCGGCAGCGCCGCTACGCACTTTGACGTCAAGCGGATTGACGCCGCTGGCATGGATGCGCACCAGAAGTTCGCCTTTTCCCGCCGCAGGGCGCGAAACAGTGCGTAATGCAAAAGGGCTTTGATGCTGTTCGAGAATCAGTGCGCGCATGGTGTGGTTCATGATGATTTCCTTTTTCGTTCTGCTGCCGGACTTTCCGGCTGACTATTTGTCGATTGACGTTTGCATCGTATGTCATGCAGAATTGTTCGAAAATAGATGTTATTGAATAACGTCCATTCAAAAATGAATGAGGTGAAAATGGAGTGGAGCGACCTGAAAGTTTTCCTGGCAATTGCGCGTGCCGGTACGCTGGGCGGTGCAGCGCGCCTGACCGGCCAGACGCAGCCGACCATGGGGCGGCGTTTGCGCGCTCTGGAGGAAGCAGTCGGACACATGCTATTTCAGCGGACCAGTGACGGTTTTATCCTGACCGACGAAGGGGCGGCAGTATTGCGGCATGCCGAGCGTGTTGAAGAGGAAACACTGGCGTTCGAACGAGAACTGGCAGGGCAGCGCAATGAACTGAGCGGTGTACTCAGAGTGTCTTCGTCCGACTGGTTTGGCGTCCATATGCTGACGCCGGTTTGCCACGCCTTTTCGCTTGCACATCCGCATGTCACGGTGGAACTTCTGACCGATGCACGCTTGTTCAACTTATCCCGACGGGAGGCCGATCTGGTCTTTCGTATCCAGCCGTTCGATCAGCCGGATATCATTCAGCGCAAGTTGATGCACATCGATTACGGGTTGTATGGACCTGCCGGACAGAACAATCCCTTGAAAGACGAGGGCACCGGTTGTTCGTTGATCACGCTCGACAGCGCGTTCGAGGATTTTCCGGATGTGCAGTGGCTGCATCGGCTGTTACCGAAAGCAAATATCGTGTTTCGCAGCAACAGCCGCGATGCGCAGGCCATGATGTGCGCCCAGGGCGCCGGTCTGGCCGTCCTGCCGCGTCCGTTGGGCGATCTCATTCCGAATTTGAAACGAATCGATCTCGGCGAGTCGCCACCGGGGCGCGATGTATGGCTGGGCTACCATCGCGATTTACGCGGGCTGCGTCGTCTGCGGGCATTTCT
This sequence comes from Oxalicibacterium sp., assembly GCF_035565035.1. Taxonomy (GTDB): domain Bacteria; phylum Pseudomonadota; class Gammaproteobacteria; order Burkholderiales; family Burkholderiaceae_D; genus Oxalicibacterium. Next base: position 44,664 of record NZ_DATMTD010000008.1, read on the forward strand.
TGATGTGGTACTGGAACGCTATGGCGGTAACTGAATCGGTCGTTCGCCGCCGTTTAGTACAGGGCTAGCGTTACAACAGAATAACGTCGTACTGTTCCTGGTGATAGATCGTTTCCACCTGCAATGAGATCGGCTTGCCGAGGAAGTCGCTCAGCATTGCCAGATGCTGCGATTCTTCTTCAAGAAACATGTCGATCACCACCTGCGATGCGAGAATGCGGAATTCGCGCGGATTGAACTGTTTGGCTTCACGCGTCAGTTCGCGCAGGATTTCGTAGCAGATCGTGCGTGCGGTTTTCACCTGTCCCTTGCCGCTGCATGCCGGGCACGGTTCGCAAAGAATGTGCGACAGCGATTCACGCGTACGTTTGCGCGTCATTTCCACCAACCCCAGCGCAGAGAATCCCGATACCGACACCTTGGTACGGTCGCGTGCCAGTGCACGGTTCAGCTCGTTCAAGACGGCTGTCTTGTGATCCTCGTTCTCCATGTCAATGAAGTCGAGAATGACGATGCCGCCGAGATTGCGCAACCGTAACTGGCGCGCAATCGCGTGTGACGCTTCCAGATTGGTCTTGAAAATCGTGTCGTCGAAGTTGCGACCGTTGACGAAGCTGCCAGTGTTGACGTCGATGGTCGTCATCGCTTCGGTCTGATCGACGATCAGGTAGCCGCCGGATTTGAGATCGACGCGACGACCGAGGGCCCGCTGGATTTCTTCCTCGACACCGTACAGGTCGAACAGCGGACGCTCGCCCGGATAGTGAACCAGTTTCGACAACACCGACGGCGTGTACAGTTCGCCGAACGCCTTGATCTTCAAAAAATTCTCGCGCGAATCGACCTGGATGATCGCCGTTTCATCGTTGACGAAATCGCGCATCACGCGTTGCGCCAGATCCAGATCCTGGTACAGCAGCGACGGTGCCGGTTTGGTTTTTGCCAGTTGCGTGATGTTGTTCCACGTCTTGCGCAGATATTCGATGTCCGCTTGCAGATCGGCATCGGACGCGTCTTCTGCCATTGTGCGAATGATGAAGCCGCCTTTTTCACCGGCTTGCATCAGGCTTTGCACTTTTTCACGCAATGCTTCGCGTTCGGCTTCGTTCTCGATGCGTTGCGAAATACCGATGTGCGATTCCTGCGGCAGATAAACCAGCATGCGACCGGCGATCGAGATCTGCGTCGACAGTCGCGCGCCCTTGGTGCCGATCGGATCCTTGATGACCTGCACCGTGATCGACTGACCGTCGTGCAGCATGCGTTCGATCGGCATCGGTGTGGTCGGCGGTCCGGCGTGTGAACGCGCGTCCCAGATGTCGGCGACGTGCAGAAAGGCCGCGCGTTCGAGACCGATATCGACGAAGGCCGATTGCATGCCGGGCAATACGCGTACGACCTTGCCGACGTAGATGTTGCCGGCCATGCCGCGCGATAGCGTGCGTTCGACGTGCAGTTCTTGCACGGCACCCTGCAACACGAGTGCGACGCGGGTTTCCTGCGGGGTAACGTTGACGAGAATGACTTCGCTCATAGGATGTGCAGGCCAGCCTGCTTCAATAGTTGTCCGGTTTCGAATAGCGGCAGGCCCATGATGCCCGAATAGCTGCCGGCGATATCCTGGATGAACAGCGCGGCCTGGCCCTGTATGCCATAGCCGCCTGCCTTGTCGTATGGTTCTGCGGTTGCGCAATAGGCGCGGATCGTTTCGTCGGTCAATGCGGTGAAGGCGACGTCCGAGCGCTGTGTGGTCTGATAGGTCTTGTCGTCGTGCAGCACGACAATATGTGTCAGCACCTGATGTGTGCGACCGGACAGTGCACGCATCATGTCGGTTGCTTCCGTCGCATCGACCGGCTTGCCGAGAATGCGGCCATCGAGCACGACAGTGGTATCGGCGGCAAGAATGGGACGCAGCGGCAGCTTGCGCCACCACATCGTCTTTTGCGCGAACTGCGCTTTCTCCAGCGTGACGCGCGCGACATAGTCTTCGGCACGTTCATTCGGCAGCACGATTTCGGTCACTTCCGGCCCGCGCGGCGTTTGATCACGCAACAGCAGCAGTTCGAACTCGATGCCGATCTGGCGCAGCAATTCACGCCGGCGCGGACTTTTGGAGGCGAGGTAGATTTTCTGCGGGATCGGTTTCATGACGTCATATGGTACGCAGTGGTTTTCGACCGGTCTGTTGGCTGGTTTTGTTCGTTACACGCGATGATAAGGATGATTCTGCGTGATCGACCAGGCGCGATACAACTGTTCCGCCAGCAATACGCGCACCATCCCGTGCGGCAATGTCATGCTGGAAATGCGGATCAGCATGTCGGCATTGCGCTTCAATTCAGGATCGAGGCCGTCGGCACCGCCGATGACGAAGACGACATCGCGGCCATCCTGCTGCCATTGCGTCAGCGATTGCGACAACTGCATCGTCGTCAGGTCCTTGCCGCGTTCGTCCAGCGCAACAATGCGCGCCCCCTTTGGCAACGCCGCCTCGATCTTCGTCCGTTCAAGCGCCATCACGGTTTCGGCAGTCTTGCTGCCGGAACGTTCGACGGGCTTGATTTCCTTGAGGAGAATGCGGCAGTCGGGCGGCATGCGTTTCGCATATTCGCCGAATCCGTTTTCGATCCACGCCGGCATCTTGTGACCGACGGCAGCGATGACGAGCTGCATGACAATGACGGCGGCTTAGTCTGCTGATTTCTTGGCCGGTGCGCGTTTTGCGACCACTTTTTTCGCAGGTGCTTTCGCAGCTGCTTTTTTGGCAGGCGCTTTTTCCTTTTTGTATGCAGCGGCGGTTTTGGTCGCTGCAACCTTGATGGTTTTGCCGACGGCTTTCTTGGCAGGTGCTTTTTTCGCCGCGCTCTTTGCGGAGACTGCCGATTTCTTCACAGCTGTTTTGCGCGCCGGTTTTTTCGGTTCGTCGTCGTTCAGTGAGGCCTGGCTGGCGGCCAGATGGCGGCCGGTCGTTTTTTTCGGCGCATCCTCGTCGTTACCGCGTTTGGACGTGCGTTTTGCGGCACCAAACTTGACTTCCTTTTCGCCCCAGATTTCTTCCAGTCGATAGTAGGCGCGGATGGCCGGTTGCATGATGTGGACGATCATGTCGCCCAGGTCGACGAGGACCCATTCGCCGGTGTCTTCACCTTCAATGCTGACGATATTGCCGCCGGCGGCCTTGACCTTGTCACGAACGGATGACGCGAGCGCCTTGGTCTGGCGATTCGATGTACCGGACGCTACGGCAATCCGATCGAACAGGCTGGTCAGATGCGTGGTGTCGAACAGTTGGATGTCTTGTGCCTTGACGTCTTCCAGCGCGTCGATGACCAGTGCTTGCAGTTTTTTGATGTCCATTAGTTTCTGTAGAGATGGTGTTGTTCGATATAGTCTAGCACCCTGTCAGGCACCAGCGAAATCGGGTGGTCGCCACGCTGCAACGCAGCGCGGATGTCGGTGGCCGAAATATCGACCGCCAGATCGGGAGCAAGACAGGCCAGCCCGTGTGTCGTGTTGCGAATCTGCTCCGGCGTACCGGCATGCAATGCGAATTGCTGCATGACATCACCCGGTACATGTGCGGTATCCATCGCAAAGCCGGGACGGGATGCCGCGCATAGGTGCGCATAGTCGAACATCTCCCGCCACTCCTGCCAGGTATGCAAGTGTTGCAACTGGTCTGCACCGATCAGGAACACGATGGAAACGTCGGGCCCCAGTTCGGCACGCACGGCGCGCAAGGTGTCGATCGTATAGGTTGCGCTGCTGCGCAGAATTTCCTGCGGATCGATGCTGATCGGTACTTGTTGCGTATCGAAGGCAAGGCGCACCATTTCCATCCGGTCGTTGCCGGATGCCTGCAAACCATGTTTTTGCCACGGATCGCCGGCCGGGATGATGCGTAGTTCATCCGGTTGCAACAGATTGACGAAATAATCGGCAAGTGCGACGTGCCCGTTATGCACCGGATCGAAGCTGCCGCCCAGGAGCGCCACGCAACGTTTTTCGCCCGCTGCATTCTTCATGTCTGCCGGCACATCAGACCCAGTCACGGTGAATCAGGAAATCGGAGTACAGGCGTGCTTCTGCGCTACCTGCTTCCGGCCGCCAGTCGTAACGCCACTTCACGATCGGCGGCATCGACATCAGGATCGATTCGGTGCGTCCGCCGGATTGCAGGCCGAACAGCGTGCCGCGATCGAACACCAGATTGAATTCGACATAGCGGCCGCGGCGATAAGCCTGAAAATCGCGCTCGCGTTCGCCGTAAGGCGCGTCCTTGCGACGTTCCAGAATCGGCAGATAGGCATCGATGAAACGATCGCCGACGCTGCGTTGCAGGGCAAAGCAGCGTTCGAAGCCACCGTCGTTCAGGTCGTCGAAGAAAATGCCGCCGACGCCGCGTGGTTCCTTGCGATGCTTCAGATAAAAATACTCGTCGCACCACTTCTTGTAACGTGGATGCAGGTCGTCGCCAAATGGTTGCAGCGCGTCACGGCAGGTTTGATGAAAATGCTGCGCATCTTCCTCGAAGCCGTAATACGGCGTCAGATCCATGCCGCCGCCAAACCACCAGATTGGTTCCTTGCCTTCTGCCGTGGCGATGAAGAAACGCACATTCATGTGCACGGTCGGCGCATACGGATTGCGCGGATGCAGCACCAGCGATACGCCCATCGCTTCCCAGTTGCGGCCGGCGATCTCGGGGCGGTTCGCCGCGGCGGAGGGCGGCAGGTTCTTGCCGAGCACGTGCGAGAAGCCGACGCCGCCGCGCTCGAACACATTGCCTTCCTCGATGATGCGCGAGATGCCGCCGCCGCCCTCGGCGCGTTGCCATTGGTCGCGCAGGAAGGGCTTGCCGTCCACGGCTTCCAGCGCGGAGACGATACGCGTTTGCAAGTCCTGCAGATAGTCGAATACGGCCTGGGCGGATACGGGGGAGAGTGTCACGGTGTTCGGAAGATGATCGTTATCGCGTCGATTGTACTCTGCGCCGCACATGCGCCGGTCAGGAAACGCTGCGCAGGTAGGCGAGCAAGTCCTTCATGTCGCGCTCGCTGCGGATGCCGAAAAAGCGCATCCTGTTGCCCGGCACGACCGTATCCGGATCGCGCAGAAAAGCGCGCAGCTTGTCTTCGGTCCAGACGAAGCCGGCGTCCTTCATTGCCGCCGAATAGCGGTAGTCCGATGTGGATCCTGCCGGCCGGCCGATGATGCCGTTCAGCTGCGGCCCGAAGCCGCCGCGCGCGGACGGCCCGACCTGGTGGCAGTTTGCGCAAGTGTTGAACACCTTCTTGCCGGCGATCGCGTCGCCGCTTGCGGCATTCTCGAGCCTCGATTCCCCAGCCTGCTTGCCGCAAGCAGCCAGCGCAAGGAGAAACGCCAGCGCCGCGCACGGGAATGTCTTTCCGCTGGCGCGCTGGAGCATCAGGGACGTTTCATCGCGCGCCAGCCGATGTCGCGGCGGAACTGCATGCCGTCGAAATGGATGCGGTCGACCGCGTCATACGCTTTCTTTTGTGCCGTCTTCACGCTGTCGCCGAGGCCGACCACGCACAGCACGCGCCCGCCGGAAGCTTTCAGCTTGTCGCCTTCCAGCACGGTGCCGGCGTGGAAGGTCACGCTGTCCGGCGTTTCATCGGCGATGCCGGTGATGATGTCGCCCTTGCGCGGCGCATCGGGGTAGCCATGCGCCGCCATCACCACGCCGAGCGCGGTGCGGCGGTCCCATTCGAGCTCGATCGTATCCAGCGTGCCGCCGATGGCATGCTCGACCACGGTGACGAAATCGGTTTTCAGGCGCGCCATGATCGGCTGCGTTTCCGGGTCGCCCATGCGGCAGTTGAATTCCAGCGTTTTCGGATTGCCCTTTTCGTCGATCATCAGGCCGGCATACAGGAAACCGGTGAACGGAATGCCGTCCTTGTGCATGCCCTGCACGGTCGGCTGGATGATCTCGCGCATCACGCGCGCATGCAGCGCCGGCGTGACGATGGGGGCCGGCGAATAGGCGCCCATGCCGCCGGTGTTCGGGCCTTCGTCCTTGTCGAGCAGGCGCTTGTGATCCTGGCTGGTGGCCAGCGGCAGGATGTTCTTGCCGTCGACCATCACGATGAAGCTGGCTTCCTCGCCGGCCAGGAATTCCTCGATCACGACGCGCGCACCGGCGTCGCCCAGCTTGTTATCCGACAGCATCATCTCGACCGCGTCGTGCGCTTCCTCGCGCGTCATCGCGACCACCACGCCCTTGCCGGCAGCGAGGCCATCGGCCTTGATCACGATCGGTGCGCCTTTCTGATTGATGTAGTCGTGCGCGGCATTGACCTCGGAGAAGGTCTGGTATTCGGCGGTCGGAATGCCGTGGCGCTTCATGAAGGCCTTGGCGAAATCCTTCGAGCTTTCCAGTTGCGCGGCTTCGCGCGTGGGGCCGAAGAT
>NZ_DATMTD010000009.1:0-3937 GCF_035565035.1 Oxalicibacterium sp.
GCCGGCGTTAGCCGGCTTTTTGCCACTATGTCTATAAACTGGACGTCTATGTCAAGCGAATGAATTCCTAACTATTTGATTCGTAAGACTTAAGTCAACTGCTACCTAATGCCGGAGTTGATGCGGTGTTATTTCCCCCAACTATCCTTCAATGTCACCGCCCGATTAAACACAGGCTTCCCGGACTTGCTGTCCTCGCGATCGGCAACAAAGTATCCGTGACGTTCAAACTGCAATTTCTCATCCGGCTGCACCGCTGACACGCCCGGTTCGACATACGCTGTAATCATTTCCTTCGAGTTCGGATTTAACGCCAGTTTGAAATCCTTGCCGCCGGCATCGGGATGCGCGTCGGTGAACAGGCGGTCGTACAGGCGGACTTCTGCTTCCAGCGCGTGCGGCACGCTGACCCAGTGGATGTTGCCTTTGACCTTGTAGTTGGCCGAGCCTTCGGTGCCGGATTTACTGTCGGGGAAATAGGTGCAGTGTACGGCGATGACGTTGCCGTCGGCGTCTTTATCCGCGCCGATGCATTCGACGACGTAGCCGTAGCGCAGGCGCACCTTGTTGCCGGGGAAGAGGCGGAAGTAGCCTTTGCTCGGCACTTCCATGTAGTCCTCTTGTTCAATCCACAGTTCCTTGCTGATCGGGAAAGTGCGGTTGCCGCGTTCCGGGTGATGCGGATGCACGGGCGCGCTGCATTCGACGCTTTCGCCTTCGGGGAAGTTGTCGATGATGAGTTTGAGCGGACGCAGCACGGCAGTGGCGCGTGGTGCTTTTTCGTCGAGGTCGTCGCGCAGTGCGCCTTCGAGCGTGCTCATGTCGATCCAGCTATCGGACTTGGCGACGCCGATGCGTTCTGCAAAGAGTTGAATCGCTTCCGGCGTGTAGCCGCGACGGCGGATGCCGACGATGGTTGGCATGCGCGGGTCGTCCCAGCCGTCGACGATGTTTTCTTCGACGAGTTGCAGCAGCTTGCGCTTGCTGGTGATGGCGTAGGTCAGGTTGAGGCGCGCGAATTCATATTGATGCGGCAGTGGCTTCTTGAAGAAGCCGCCTTCGGCCAGGCGTTCGAGCAGCCAGTCGTAGAACGGGCGGTGATCCTGGAATTCGAGCGTGCAGACGGAGTGCGTGACGTTTTCGATCGCGTCTTCGATCGGGTGCGCGAAGTCGTACATCGGGTAGACGCACCATTTGTCGCCGGTGCGGTGATGATGTGCGTGACGGATGCGGTAGATCGCGGGGTCGCGCATGTTCATGTTGGGCGAGGCCATGTCGATCCTGGCGCGCAGGATGTGTTCGCCATCCTTGAATTCGCCTGCCTTCATGCGGTGGAACATGGTTAGCGATTCAGCCGCCGGACGATCGCGGAACGGCGAGTTCTTGCCCGGCTCGCTGAAGTTGCCGCGGTTCTTCGCCATGTCGTCGGCGGATTGGCTGTCGACATAGGCGTGACCGGCGTTGATCAGGTACTCGGCCATTGCGTACATCTGGTCGAAGTAGTCGCTGGCGAAGTAGAGGTGGTCGCCGCTCGCGTCCTTCCAGTCGAAGCCGAGCCATTTGACGCTGTCGAGAATGGTGTCGACGTATTCCTGTTCTTCCTTGGTTGGATTGGTATCGTCGAAGCGCATCGTGCAGCGACCGTTGAAGTCGCGTGCGAGGCCGAAGTTGAGGCAGATCGATTTGGCGTGGCCGATGTGCAGGTAACCGTTCGGCTCCGGCGGAAAACGCGTGACGACCTGCGGCAGCGGCTGGCCGTTCTTGTCGGTGCGGTTGGCGTGCTTGCCTTCTGCAAGATCGCTCTCGATGATGCCGCGCAGGAAGTTGGAACTGGCCGGGTTTGCTTCGGCCTTGCCGTTATTGCCGTTTTTTGGATCGTTGCTCATGAGTTCTATGTCGGGCCGTGGGGCGTAATGCACAAGGGGAATTGGGCATTTTACCGTAGCTGTCGAGCGGGAAGCGGGCTTTTGCCGCAATGGGGCAGGTCGATGGGATGAGCTGATTTTTATCTGGCTGGGGGGCTTACGGTACGTGCCGCCAGTGCCGGCGGCGAACAACAATCTGCGTCGATGCCGTAGAGCGCCGCCATACGGGTATCGGCGCCAGGTGCATCATCCTGAATTGTTGGTGCAGGGTTACTGGAGATTTTTGATGTACTGGATGTACTGCGCGGCGCTTAATTCCAATTCGTCTGACGCGCGGCCTTCTTCTACCCCATAGAACGCGAACGTCGGCAACGATTCTGCGCTGATGTAATCGATTGTCGACCGCAGCGGCATCAGGAATTCTTCCAGCGTATGCGCATATCGTCCTGTTGCGCGAAAGTCGATTTCCTTGATGCCCGCAGAGATGGCCAATCCTATTCGCTTGCCGGCAAGCTTTCTCTCTGAATGTCGGCTGCCGTATGCAAAGCCCTGCAGCAGTACCTCGTCCATCCACTTTTTCAATAACGGTGGCGTACTAAACCAGTAAAGCGGGAATTGCAGAATGATATTGTCGTGCGCAAGGAGCAAATCCTGTTCTGCCCGGACGTCGATATGCTGGTCGGGATAACGGGCGTAGAGTTCGTTCAGTGTGACGATATCCGGATTCGCCTGCAGCTCGGTGAGCCATCTTTTATTGACGACCGAAGTGTCGATGTTGGGGTGCGTGACCAGAACCAGGGTGCGTGCGGTTGTCATGATTTTTTCTCGCGGAAGAGTAAGTGAAGGCACATACTAGCCACCCGAAAGGTGCGTGAAAAGTAGGCACTTTTTCGTTCCTTTGATACCTAGAGGTAATTCATGAAGGTGACAGAATTCAAATTTCCGATCGATGCGACCATCTACCTTATCGGCGGTAAATGGAAGTGTTCGATTCTTTGCTATCTGTTTGAACAACCGCAGAGGACTGGCGAGCTGCGCAGGATGATGAATGGCATTTCCCAGAAGGTGCTGACCGAGCAATTGCGCGAACTGGAAAGCGATGGCGTCATTGAACGCATTGTTTATCCCGAAGTGCCGCCGAGGGTGGAATACAAGATAACGGAATTCGGTTTGTCCCTGGAACAGATCATTACCGCCATGTGCAACTGGGGCGCGGCGAATTTTGAAAAGGTCAGTGCTGCACGTCGCCGTCGATACAAGCGTTCCGATTTGGAAAGCAGCGTCGAAGTCAGCGCATGAAGTTAGTACACGAAGTTGATGCAGAACTCAGTGCAAGAAATCCCGCTACCGAACTTGAATCAAACTGGTGGTGGCAGTCAGTCGTTCAACGCGGTGAATCAGATGCGCGTACTCGGGCGCTGGATGCAAATGGGCACCATCCGTCGTTAGAAGGCCCAGTCCAAACCGAGCTTCCTGACAAGGAAGAAAGTGCCGAACCCCAGACCCAGGAGCAATAGCGTGAAGATTGCGATGACCTTGCCGGTCGCGAGTAGCACGGCGCGCGCCTCCTTCTGCTTTCCCTTCTTCCCTTGATCGTAATGCCACTTGATGGCGTAGAACATGCCTATCCCGAGCACGAGAGCCTTGAAGGTAACGAAGACTATGGGGATCCAATCCATGATTTGAGTATTTCCAGGTTGTTACTTGACACTATCCATCGCGGGGAGCGCACACTCTTAAAACGCTGCATGCCATCTCCATCGACCTCGGTTCATTCTAGGCCAGGCAAACAGCAACCGACATTAGACATAAAGCCCTAGGACATAATGTCCTTGCTGTGACTTATTGGACGTTTTGCCTCGTGGGCTTGTGGCGCGGGCACAATCTATTTATATCCGGGCGGGGTTGCCAGATTTGCCTGTCTCTCGCAGTGCGCAGGAACAACTTCTGGCTGGTTCTGTACGCCCGTCTCGATTAAATGGCCGCTTGGAACTATACTTGCCTGCGGTACTCGTAGCGTAGAGCGAACCTTGATTTCCAGCGTATCGGGCCTGGCACTGGACGAAACTTTT
>NZ_DATMTD010000010.1:0-8248 GCF_035565035.1 Oxalicibacterium sp.
GATTGAGGAATAACGAATGGCACGTATCGCAGGGGTGAATATCCCCAACCATCAACATACCGTAATCGGTCTGACCGCAATTTATGGTATTGGCCGTCCACGTGCGCAAGTGATTTGCGACACCACTGGTGTTCCGACGACAAAAAAAGTCAAGGACCTGGACGATAACGAGCTCGAGAAGCTGCGTGACGAAATCGCCAAGTTCATCGTCGAAGGCGATTTGCGCCGTGAACTGTCGATGAACATCAAGCGCTTGATGGATCTGGGTTGCTACCGCGGCCTGCGTCATCGCAAAGGCTTGCCTGTTCGTGGTCAGCGTACGCGTACCAACGCGCGCACCCGTAAAGGTCCGCGTAAAGCAGCGCAATCGCTGAAGAAATAATCCAAACAGGCAACCCCTAGTCGGGATTCAAGGAAATTTATAATGGCAAAAGCACCGAATAACGCCGCAGCAGCACGTGTGCGTAAAAAAGTTAAGAAGAACGTTGCGGAAGGTATCGCTCACGTTCACGCTTCTTTTAACAACACCATCATCACGATTACCGATCGTCAAGGCAATGCTCTGTCGTGGGCAACGTCGGGCGGTGCAGGCTTCAAGGGTTCGCGTAAATCGACCCCATTCGCAGCGCAGGTCGCAGCGGAAGCGGCAGGTAAAGTAGCGATCGAATGCGGTATCAAGAATCTGGAAGTTCGCATCAAGGGCCCAGGTCCAGGTCGTGAATCGGCTGTACGCGCACTGAACAATCTGGGCATCAAGATCACCCAGATCCAGGACGTGACACCAGTTCCGCACAACGGCTGCCGTCCTCCGAAGCGTCGTCGAATCTAAGCAGTTGTATGCCGGCTTCGGCCGGCTGCTGTCGTATCTACCCGCCAATGCCCTTGGCGGGTTTTGTTCTTAAGCCCACCGTCTGATAGCAGGCAGATCAGACTAGCGCCCGATCATTGAGGGGCGTCATTTAACAAAGGAAAATACCGTGGCACGTTATATCGGACCTAAAGCAAAACTCTCGCGTCGCGAGGGTACAGATCTGTTTCTGAAGAGCGCACGTCGTTCGCTCGATTCGAAATGCAAACTTGATTCCAAACCTGGTCAACATGGTCGCACTTCCGGTGCTCGTACCTCTGACTACGGCAATCAATTGCGTGAAAAACAAAAGGTCAAGCGCATGTACGGCGTGTTGGAGCGTCAGTTCCGTCGCTACTTTGCCGAAGCCGATCGTCGCAAAGGCAACACCGGTGAAACATTGTTGAAACTGCTGGAAGGCCGTCTCGACAACGTCGTTTATCGCATGGGCTTCGGTTCGACCCGTGCTGAAGGCCGTCAATTGGTCTCGCACAAAGCGTTTACCGTCAACGGTATCGTCGTCAACATCGCTTCGTATCAAGTCAAACCAGGCGATGTCGTCGCTGTTCGTGAAAAAGCGAAAAAGCAGACGCGTATCGTTGAAGCGCTGTCGCTGGCTGAGCAAATCGGCATGCCATCGTGGGTTTCCGTCGATGCGAAGAAAATGGAAGGTACTTTCAAGTCCGTTCCTGACCGCAGCGAAATCGCCAACGACGTCAATGAATCGCTGATCGTCGAATTGTATTCCCGTTAATTCTGAATCCCGGCCCGCCTTCTGGTGGGCTTTTCTTGTAATGCCATCAGCCTTATCGGTGTAATGAGCCGAGGGTATTGAAAAGGACATTAAATGCAAAACAGTTTGTTGAAGCCACGTATCATTGAAGTCGAAGTGCTCGGCGCCGGTCACGCAAAAGTCGTGATGGAGCCGTTTGAACGTGGCTATGGTCACACGCTCGGCAACGCGTTGCGCCGCGTTCTGCTGTCGTCGATGATTGGCTATGCGCCAACCGAAGTGACGATCGCCGGTGTTGTACATGAATATTCGTCGCTGGACGGTGTGCAGGAAGACGTCGTTGATCTGCTGCTGAACCTGAAAGGCGTTGTCTTCAAGTTGCACAATCGCGATGACGTTACGCTGACCTTGAAGAAGGAAGGCGAAGGCGCTGTTCTCGCATCCGATATCGAACTGCCACACGACGTTGAACTGATCAACCCGGATCACGTGATTGCTCACCTGACCGCCGGCGGCAAACTCGACATGCAGATCAAGGTCGAAAAAGGCCGTGGCTATGTTCCAGGTAACGTGCGTCGTCTGTCGGAAGACACCAACAAAACGATCGGCCGCATCATTCTGGATGCGTCGTTTTCGCCTGTCCGTCGTGTGTCGTACGCTGTTGAATCGGCACGTGTCGAACAACGTACCGATCTGGACAAGCTGGTTATCAACATTGAAACCAACGGCGTCATCACGCCGGAAGAAGCGATCCGTCAATCGGCACGCGTTCTGGTCGATCAGTTGAACGTGTTCGCTGCACTCGAAGGTACCGAAGCGCCGGCAGATGCGCCATCGCGTGCACCTGCAGTCGATCCGATCCTGTTGCGTCCGGTCGACGATCTGGAACTGACGGTCCGTTCGGCAAACTGCCTGAAAGCAGAAAACATTTACTACATTGGTGATCTGATCCAGCGTAGCGAGAACGAACTGCTGAAAACGCCTAATCTCGGCCGTAAGTCCCTGAATGAAATCAAGGAAGTACTGGCATCACGCGGTTTGACGTTGGGCATGAAACTGGAAAACTGGCCGCCAGCCGGCCTTGAAAAATAATGTGAACCGGAACAGGGTAAAATCCTGTTCCGCACATTTGTTGTTGTAATTATTTAATAGATACCGGTCCGCGGCACCAAAAGCGTCGATAGAAGAACTGGATTTAAACTCAAAACTGAAAGGAATTACCATGCGTCACCGTCACGGCCTCCGTAAGCTGAATCGTACTTCCTCGCACCGCCTCGCGATGCTCCGCAACATGACTGTTTCGTTGTTGCGTCACGAAGCAATCAAAACCACGCTGCCAAAGGCAAAAGAATTGCGTCGCGTTGTTGAGCCTATCCTGACTTTGGGCAAGACCGACACGCTGGCAAACAAGCGTCTGGCATTCAACCGTCTGCGTGACCGCGAAATCGTCGGCAAACTGTTCTCGGAACTGGGCCCACGTTACGCAACTCGTAACGGCGGCTATCTGCGTATCCTGAAAATGGGTTTCCGCGTTGGCGACAATGCACCGATGGCATTCGTTGAACTGGTCGATCGTCCAGACAACACCGAAGCTGTTGAAGACAACAGCGGCGAATAAGTCGTCCGAACAGCAATCATGCTGTTGCAGCAATCAATAAAAGCCAGACATTGTCTGGCTTTTTTGTTTTTGACGATAAATTGTCGGCCACCTGTAACTATCTCAATCGTGCGAACGTACTAAGATCATGAGCGATTTCCGAGAAACCTCTGCCAGTTTGCTTGTGTTGAGCAATGTGCCCGATGAGAAAGTGGCTGCAGAAATTGCACACCGACTTGTCGAACAACGTCTTGCCGCGTGCGTAAATATTCTGCCTGCCGTTCGCTCCGTCTATCGGTGGCCATCTGCGGTGGAAGAGGCGACGGAAGTGATGTTGCTGATCAAGACCGTACAATCGCGTTACGCAGATGTGGAGCATGCAATCAAGGCCATGCATCCGTACGATGTACCGGAAATCATTGCATTGCCGATCGCTGCAGGATTGCCGGCGTATCTTGAATGGATTGCGAAGACAACAAGGGATGACGATGTATAACGGAAGTGTGTTGCACAGTTCAGGTTTGCATGGAACGAGGCGATCGCCACAGATAGTGAGGGAGATGATCTCCACATTGTGGATGTTTATCCGCCTGACTTTGGTCGCGCTGATGGTGAGCGGCGCACTTGCGTCCACCGCGCATGCGGATGAAGAATATCTTGCGCCGGATGTCGCATTCAAGTTTTCAGCAAAAATGCTCGATGCAAAAACGATCGCCGTCCATTTTGCGGTGGCAGATGGCTATTATCTTTATCGTGAGCGGTTTGCATTCCGGGCAAACGGTGCCACGCTGGGCGAACCGCTTGTTCCTCCAGGAAAAATCAAGTACGACGAAACCTTTCAAAAGGAAGTCGAGACGTATCACACGTCAGTGACGATTCGTATTCCGGTCGAAACCGCCGGACCTTTCACGCTGTTTGTCACCAGTCAGGGATGCGCGGATAAAGGTTTGTGTTATCCGCCGATGGAATCGAAGGCGCAATTGAGCGTCGATGGGGGGGGCTCCGATGCGGCACCGCATAGCCAGGCTTCGGATATCAATGCGGCACCGCAAGCGTCGCTGGATTCTGAAGAAGGGGCGATCGAGCGCTCACTGAAAAGCGGCAGGTTGCTGACGATCATTCCGCTCTTCCTGCTGCTGGGTCTTGGGCTGGCATTCACGCCTTGTGTCTTGCCGATGATGCCGATACTTTCCGGCATCATTGTGGGCGAGGGGACGCAAGTCAAACGCGGTCGCGGTTTCGTCCTGGCACTTGTCTATTCATTGGGGATGGCGATTGTCTATACCGCGCTGGGTACTGCCGCGGGTCTGATCGGTGAGGGGCTGGCAGCCGCTTTGCAGAATCCATGGGTGTTGAGCGTTTTCGCGCTGTTGATGATCGTGCTGGCCTTGTCGATGTTCGACATTTATCAATTGCAGATGCCGGCAGCGATCCAGACAAGATTGACGCAGGTATCCGGTCAACAATCCGTCGGCAAGCTGTTCGGCGTCTTCGTAATGGGTGCGATATCGGCGTTGATTGTGGGGCCGTGTGTAGCCGCACCTCTGGCCGGCGCATTGATTTATATCAGCCAGACGCGCGACGTCGTGATTGGCGCGAGCGCCTTATTCGCGATGGCAATTGGCATGAGCGTACCGTTGCTGTTGCTGGGGCTGTCGGCTGGCGTATTGCTGCCACGCGCCGGTAACTGGATGAATGCGGTAAAGCGTTTCTTCGGCGTATTGATGTTGGGCGTGGCGCTATGGATGGTGTCGCCGGTGATCCCAGGTAGTGCGCAGATGCTGGGTTGGGCAGCGATCGGCATTGGTTATGGTGCTTACGTGCTGTGGGGCGCACAAGGGGGCTGGTTTTCCAAGGCAATCGGCGTGGTTTTTACGGCGCTCGGTTTATTGCAATTGGTCGGCGTTGCGACGGGCGGACGCGATCCGTTGACGCCGCTGTCACATATGCAGGCAGAGCAAGGCAGCCACGTTACGTTTGCACGCGTCAAGACGGTGGCTGATCTGGACAGTGTCTTGGCGCAATCCGCGGGAAAATATGTGATGCTGGATTTTTACGCAGACTGGTGTGTATCGTGTATTGAAATGGAGAAACTGACGTTTCCCGATCCGCGTGTTCGTGCCCGACTTGCCGATATGGTTCTGCTGCAGGTGGACGTAACGAAAAACGACGCGGACGACAAAGAGATGCTGCGGCGTTTCAAATTATTCGGTCCGCCGGGTATTATTTTCTTCGATCGGGAAGGCAGGGAAATTTCCGGCGGACGTGTCATCGGGTTTCAGAATGCCGACAAGTTCACGCAGTCGCTGGAGCGAATCCGGCAGCCTTGAACCAGAATATCCATGGCAAGATCATAGCTTTGTGTTATTTGTATAGTAGATAACTATCGTTGGGAAACCGATCCGATCCGGCTATAGTCAGATATCGATCATGCAATGCAAAGGAGAAAATAATGACATTACGTTTGGGCGATACCGCTCCTGATTTCGAACAGAATTCTTCTGCAGGCAAAATCAAGTTTCATGAATGGGCCGGCGACTCGTGGGTTGTACTGTTTTCGCATCCGGCCGATTTCACGCCGGTTTGCACGACGGAGCTGGGATTGACGGCAAAGCTGAAACCCGAGTTCGACAAGCGCAACGTCAAGGCTATTGCACTGTCGGTAGATCCTGCGGAAAAACACATCGACTGGATCAAGGACATCGAAGCCACGCAAAAAACGGTGGTCGGTTTTCCGATCATTGCGGATGCGGATAAAACCGTCTCGACGTTGTACGACATGATTCACCCGAATCAGTCGGCAACGGCGACGGTGCGATCGCTGTTCGTCATCGATCCGCAAAAGAAGATTCGTTTGACGATTACCTATCCGATGAGCACCGGACGCAACTTCGACGAAGTGTTGCGCGTGATCGATGCCTTGCAACTGACCGATGGCTACACGGTGGCAACGCCGGGCAACTGGCGCGACGGCGATGATGTCATTATTCCGCTGACCATTCAGGATGAGGCCGTCATCAAGCAGAAGTATCCGAAAGGCTTCAAGGCAGAGCGTCCTTATCTGCGCCTGACGCCGCAACCTAATAAATAAAAAACAAGCAGAAATAAAAAAGCGCCTCTTGAAGGCGCTTTTTTTACGGCCACGGCATTGGTTTAGTTTGATTTCAAACGGCGTGCAATATCGCGTGCGAAATAGGTGAGCACACCATCTGCACCGGCACGCTTGAACGCCATCATCGATTCCATCATCGCCTTGTCGTGATCGATCCAGCCATTCTGCGATGCGGCCTTGATCATCGCGTATTCGCCACTGACCTGATAGGCGAAGGTGGGTACCTTGAACTCGTCTTTTACGCGACGCACGATATCAAGATACGGCATGCCGGGTTTGACCATGACCATGTCGGCGCCTTCGGCGATATCCAGCGCGACTTCGCGCAGTGCCTCGTCGCTGTTGGCAGGATCCATCTGGTAAGTCATCTTGTCGCTCTTGCCGAGTGTCGCGGACGAACCGACTGCGTCGCGAAACGGGCCGTAAAAGGCGGACGCGTATTTGGCGGAATACGCCATGATGCGTGTGTAAATGTGGTGGTTCGATTCCAGTGCGGAGCGGATGGCGCCGATGCGGCCGTCCATCATGTCCGACGGCGCGACGATATCCACGCCGGCTTCGGCATGCGTCAACGCTTGTCGCGTGAGGATGGCGCAGGTTTCGTCGTTGAGTACATAGCCATGCGCGTTGAGCACGCCGTCCTGCCCGTGACTGGTGTAAGGATCGAGGGCAATGTCGGTCAGGATGCCGAGCTCCGGAAAACGCTTTTTCAGTTCGCGTACAGCGCGCGGCACCAGGCCATCGGGATTGGTCGCTTCGATGCCGTCCGGAGTTTTCAGCGATGCGCCGATGACCGGGAACAAGGCCAGCACCGGAATGTGCAGGGCAACGCATTCTTCTGCCACGTTCAACAGTAGATCGACAGATAGCCGCTCGACACCTGGCATCGATGAAACTTTTTCACGCTGGTTCTCGCCTTCGGTAATGAAAACCGGATAGATCAGGTCAGATGGCGTGATGACATTCTCGCGCATCATCGCGCGCGAAAATGCGTCCTTGCGCATGCGACGCATCCGGTTGGCCGGGAATTGTGCACTGGATAAAGGTTTGGACATGGCGGCCTTCGACAAAATGCGGATCGTTAAAAAAGCGCAGAACCCGTGAAACTTTTTCGCTGCAGGTTCATCCTAGATAGCAGATGCTTTGCATCTCCCGCTTCTCCTCCCTGAGCGGGGCCGCATCGCCACAACAGCGATATGGCGTTATTGCCCTGGAGATACTCCCCTTTCTCCAGGGCTTTTTTTATTCAGGTTATTCTAGCTCTCGCGCATCCGTATTGGTGTTTCCAGCGATGCCATTGTCGGGCTCGTCAGCGGGCACGTTCAATCCCAGCAATTCCAGAATCTTGTCATTGGCTTCTTCAATGCCGTCACGCTTCAGCGCGGAAAACATCTGGGCGGTGAACGGGAACGACTGGCCATCCTGATCGACATAGCTATCCAGCAAGGTGCGCGCGGATCTCAGGGCATTGGCGGCTTCGTTGCGGTTGAGCTTGTCCGATTTCGTCAACAGACAGTGAATCGGTTTGCCGGTCGGTGCAAACCATTCCAGCATCTGGATATCCAGATCCGTAAAAGGTCGGCGTGAATCAACAATCAAAACCAACGCTGCAAGTTGCTCGCGCCGTTGCACGTAGTCGCCGAGCAAAGCCTGCCAGTGCAATTTGGCTGATCCCGACACCTCTGCATAACCATAGCCCGGCAGGTCGACCAGCAGGGCGCGGATCTCATCGACGCGGATTTCATCCTTGCGATGCTGACCGACGTGCGCACCGCCGATCGAAAAATAATTGATATGCTGCGTCCGTCCCGGTGTTTTGGAGGCGAATGCCAGTTTTTTCTGGTTGGCCAGAATATTGATGGCCGTGGATTTGCCGGCGTTCGAGCGGCCGGCAAAGGCGATCTCGGGAACTTGTGTATTTGGCAAATCACGGAGATGATTCACCGTGGTGAAGAAGCG
>NZ_DATMTD010000011.1:0-71756 GCF_035565035.1 Oxalicibacterium sp.
GGATATCAACTACGAACACTTGACTTTCCTGACCACCTACATCATCCCCCTCATATGTTTCAACCTGACAAGCGAGAGATATCTGATCGCATTAGCACTGCTCCTAGTCGTTATCGGCATCATCTATGTTAGGACAGATAAGTTTTATGCCAATCCGACGCTTGCGGTACTCGGCTTCCGCCTCTACTCCGCCAAGGTGACTCGTCGAACTGGAGAGCAAGTGAAGGTGACTCTAATTACCAAAGATCACATCAAAGAGGGGGACAAGATAACGTTTTTAGAATTAGACGGTTGTGTTTACTACGCAAAGGGAAGCAAATGAGCCTTGACGCACTAAGAACAAAAATATCTGACGTAATTTCAGACGAAGCCTGTTCAGCAGAGTTCTACTTTCTTCTGGATGACAACAACGGGCAGATTTCCATCAAAAGAGCGGACATCGATCAAAATACCGTCAATGAACTAGCGCAAAATTTTATTGAAGCAATTAGTGGCACCGTCTTATTGAATGACGAATTGTCATTATTAAATATTTCTAGCGCCGATGATCGTGCAAACGCCATTTATCAATATGATCTTCCCGAGGTACCAGCTCAAATTCAACATCTCGCCACTATCCTTCAGCGCGATGATTTCGAAGTTTTCAGTTTTGAGGCAGATGATCTAGCTCATTTAAAAGGAATACTGATAATTCTTGGGCATGGACAACAACAATTAGCACTATACAAACACCAATATCCTGTGGCTCTACTCAAGCGTGATAGTGCTTTTAGTCTTGTGAGAATTCGCAATCAAAATCGTCTGGTCAAATTAGAAGACGACGTACTTCGTATCAATTCCAAATTTGAGTTTATTCGAATCGATAATGAATACTTTATTGTCGATATCAAGACATTGGAAAGATTCTTTGGATTCCACGATGCTATAAGAAACATCGCGACACAAGGAATCGCCAATATTGATCAAGCACAGCTTGTAGTTGATACATTAGCCCTAACGGCGAGACTTGATGACATTTCATTCTCGAGAAAACTCGTTCGAGCGGCTAAGGCTTCTCCAGTACTAGGCGTTATTCCAAATGCACAAGTAATTGCATTCGTCGATAGCCATCCTGCGCTTCGAGGAAAATTCCGACTCAGTGATGATGGTTCCAAGCTCAAATTGGATACAAAAGTATCGCAAGACCTCTTCCTCAAGCTACTCAATGATGACTTTTTACAGTCAGAATTAACGAAACGATATTACGCCAGCCTTGCCAAAGACAATCTTGAAGCAGAGGCCAATCCCTAACTTTTCCCTCGTCCTTGGACAGCATCATCCACGCGGATGATGCAACCTGTGTAGTTGCTTCAACCTCTCCCGCGCCACATGTGTATAAATCTGTGTCGTCGAAATATCCGCATGCCCCAGCAGTAATTGCACGACACGCAGATCTGCACCGTGATTCAACAGATGCGTGGCAAACGCGTGACGCAAGGTGTGCGGCGACAGCGGTGCGTTGATGCCTGCGGCTGCCGCGTGCTTCTTGATCAACGTCCAGAACATCTGTCGCGTCATTGCACCGCCTCGTGCGGTGACGAACAATGCATCGTCGATCTGCCCGCCCAGAATCGCCGGACGTGCTTCCTTCAAATATCGTTCAATCCACGCGCGTGCTTCTTCGCCGAACGGCACCAGCCGCGTCTTGTCGCCCTTGCCGGTGACGCGCAACACGCCTTCGTTCATCCCGACTTCCACCGATTTGAGCAGCACGAGTTCGGACACGCGCAGGCCGCTGGCGTACATCAGTTCCAGCATCGTGCGGTCGCGCAGGCCGAGCGGCGTACCGAGGTCGGGTGCGCCGAGCAAGGCTTCGACCTGCGCTTCGGATAGCGTCTTCGGGATGCGCGGCGGCTGTTTGGCGGAATGCAGTTTGAGACAGGGATCGGCAGTGATGCGGTTCTGGCGCAGTGCGAGTTGATAGAAGCGCTTGAGGACGGAAAGACGGCGGTTCGAGGTCGTTGCCTTCGTCGTCGCGTGCTTGGCGAAGAAGTAGGCGTTCAGGTCATCCGGTTGCACGGCCAGCAAGGTCTTGCTGCGTTCGGCCTGCAGCCAGTCGGCAAACAGGCGCAAGTCGCGTCGGTAGGCTTCCAGCGTGTTCTTCGACAATCCGTCTTCCAGCCACAGCGTGTCGCAGAATTCATCGATCTCGGCGTGCCCCGATGATGCGGACATCTTTGGCGATCCCGCTTTTGCCATCGCTGCCGCCCGGCTCATCGTTTGTAGCCTTCGACCTTTTCATGCGCGAGCAGCCAGCGCTTGACGCCGAGGTGGAAGCCCGCCTCGTCATCGGTATTGCCGAAACCGCCCAGGCCGCCAGCTGCCGTTACGCGATGGCATGGAATCACCAGCGGAAACCAGTTGGCGCCGCATGCCTGGCCGACTGCACGCGGCGCAGAACGAATATGGCGCGCGATGTCGCCGTAGGTCAGTACCTTGCCGCGCGGGATGCGGGAAATCGCCTTCCACACTTTTTGCTGAAACTCGGAACCGACCTGCGCCAGCGGCAGATCGAAACGGAAGTCGGCGTCGCTCAGATAACGTTCGACCTGACGTGCGGCACGTTCGGCGAGTGCATCGGTTGGCGCTTTCTCGTGAAAGGTGGCGGGCAGATAAACGAGTTCACGCACGACGCCGCTTTCGGTACGAATGCCGATGGCGCCGAACGTCGATTCAACGACGGCGGAAAACAGATGATCGGGTGCGGAATTGCGCATAGGAACCAGGGAATCAGCGGAATGAATCACGAACAAGTCACAGCATAAAACAAAAGCGCGATGCTGCGCTGTGCGTGCCGAATCGGGTACGAGGATCGGGGCAGAATCGGAACAAAAAATGGAGCGAAGAACGAAACTGGAAACGGGAAGCGATCGAAGCGAAAACCACGTCCGCAAAAAATAAAAAGGGTGCATCTTGCGATGCACCCCCGAAATTTCTATTGCGTTCCGGCCGTTTGATGGATTGCTCCCCAACAGCTTCTGTGAAACGCATGTCTCCTCGGCCCACTGACACTGACACCCGTCTCAACTCGGGTGACGCGCCAAGCCTTTATTCTTCTTTGAATGCTTCCTCACGTTTTTTGCGTAATGCCGGCAACAGAACCACGGCGAGCGCCAGGACTGCCGCTCCCAGCATGACTGCGCTGATCGGACGCTGCACGAATACCAGCGGATCGCTGTGCGACAGCAGCAGTGCACGTCGCAGGTATTCTTCCATCATCGGTCCGATGATGAAACCCAGCAGCATCGGAGCAGGTTCGGCGCCAAGTTTTGCGCAAATATAACCGAACAATCCGAATAACGCCATTAAATAAACGTCAAAATCGCTGTTGTTCAGACTGAAAACACCGATCGCACAGAACATCAGAATGGCCGGGAAAAGCAGGTGATACGGCACCATGATCATGCGCACCCACAGCCCGATCATCGGCAGATTCAGCACCACCAGGAAGAAATTCCCGATCCACATCGAGGCGATCAAGCCCCAGAACAGGGTCGGTTGTTCCGTCATGACGGCAGGTCCCGGCTGGATGCCCTGGATGATCATCGCGCCGATCATCAGCGCCATCACCGGGTTCGATGGAATACCGAGCGTCAGCATCGGGATGAACGATGTCTGTGCACCGGCGTTGTTTGCCGCCTCCGGTGCGGCCACGCCTTCGATCGCGCCCTTGCCGAACTGCTTCGAGTTCTTGGAGATTTTCTTTTCGATCGAATAGGCGGAGAACGATGCCAGCATCGCACCACCGCCCGGCAGGATACCGAGTGCCGCGCCCAACCAGGTGCCACGGAAAATCGGCGCGGCAACGCGCTTGAAGTCTTCCTTGTTCAGCATCAGGCCCGACACCTTCTTCATCACCAGCGAGCGCGTTTCCTCGTGCTCCAGGTTACGGATGATTTCACCGATACCGAACATGCCCATCGCGACGATCACGAAGTTGATGCCGTCCGCCAGTTCAGGCAGGTCGAAGGTATAACGCGCTGCGCCGGAATTGACGTCGGACCCGATCAGGCCGAGCAGCAAGCCCAGCAACACCATGCCGATTGCATTGAGCAGCGAACCGCTGGCCAGCACGACCGAGGCGACCAGACCCAGCACCATCAGCGAGAAATATTCGGCAGGACCGAACTTCAATGCCAGATCGGCAAGCGGCGGCGCAAACAGCGCCAGCAATATGGTGGCCACCGTTCCCGCGAAGAACGAGGCAATCGCGGCGGTTGCCAGCGCCTTGCCGGCATTTCCTTGCCGCGCCATCTGGTAACCATCGATCGCCGTCACCACGGATGACGATTCGCCGGGAAGATTGACCAGAATCGCGGTTGTCGAGCCGCCGTATTGCGCGCCGTAATATATACCGGCCAGCATGATCAGCGCCGAAATCGGTGCCAGCGTGAAGGTTGCCGGTAGCAGCATCGCGATTGTCGCGGTCGGCCCCAGCCCCGGCAATACGCCAACTGCCGTACCGAGAAACACGCCGATCAGGCAGTAAGTCAGGTTCGTCAGCGTGAACGCCGTTTCGAAACCCAATCCCAAATTAGCGAATAATTCCATTTTCTTGCCTCTTCGTTAAGCGCCAGTCGGCAGTTGTATCAACCGCCAAACCACGGGCCGAAAATTGCGATCGGCAAGCCGAGCAACTTGATGAAAACCAGAATTGCGAAGACGGCCAATCCGGCCGCCAGCAGGATCCCGCTTTTCCATTTGAACTTGGCGCTTGCGAATGCGCTCATCAGCACGATCGCAATCACCGCCACCACCATCCCCGCGCCGCGAATCAGGAACGCGAACAGGATGACGCCGGACAGGATCAGGATCGTTTCCTTGATGGCGAACTTGCCGATCGGCTCGTCCGCTTCACGGAAGAACGAACGCACCACGGCCGCCAGGCCGATCAGGCTCAACAGACCGCCGAGAACCGTCGGGAAATACGCCGGCCCCATTCTGCCCGCAGTCCCCATCGTGTAGTCACGGCCGATGATGACCGCCGCCAGACCGACAATCAGAAATATGACGCCGGTCCAGAAATCCTTCGGATGTCGAATGAATGATGGCAAATCGCTTCCCCTTCTTGATACCTGTTATCCGGCCTGCTGCAGATCGGATCGATGATGACAAATAATGACAGCGCACTACAAATAAATGCCGAGTCTGCAGATATGCAGCTCGGCATTTTTTACGGAAACGATGCAGCGATCCTTAGTCGGCGTAGACGCCCGCCTTCTTGATGATCGGTGCCCACTTCGCGATTTCGGACTTCAGATGCGCACGCAGTGCTTCAGGCGTCGCCTGATCTGCAGCGACCGGTTCGGTACCCAGATCGGCAAAACGCTGCTTGACCGTGGCATCCTTCAACGCCACTTGCAGAGCGGTGGCGAGCGAATCGATGATCGGTTTCGGTGTGCCTTTCGGTGCATACAGACCGTGCCAGACGGCGATTTCAAAACCTGGCAGGCCGGCTTCGTTCATGGTCGGCAGGTTCGACAGCGACGGCACGCGTTTCTTGGTCGTCACAGCGTAGGCCTTGACCTTGCCGCTCTTGATCTGGCTGGTGGTGTTGGTGGTCTGATCGCACATGAAGTCCACCTGATTGCCGAGCAGATCGTTCATTGCCGGGCCGGTGCCTTTGTACGGAACCGTGGTCAGTTCGGTATCGATCGCCGTCATGAACAGCATGCCGCACAAGTGCGAAGCAGAGCCGACGCCGGCGTTCGCGTAAGTGACCTTGTCCTTGTTGGCTTTTACGTAGGCCAGCAGTTCTTTCAGATCCTTGGCAGGGAAATTGGAGCGCGCGATGAAGGTCATCGGCACATCAGTCACCAGACCGACCGGCTCGAAATCGTCGACCGCGTTGTAGCTCAGCTTGCGATACAGCGTCGGAGCCGTGGACATGCCGATGTGGTGCAAGAAAATTGTGTAGCCGTCCGGTGCCGATTTGGCCACGCGTGCCGCGCCGATCGTGCCGCCGGCACCGCCAACGTTTTCAACGATGACAGTCTGCTTCAGCGTGGTGCTCATGGATTGCGCCACCAGGCGCGCGACGGTATCGGTCGGACCACCTGCCGCGAACGGCACGACCATCGTGACGGTCTTGGTCGGATACGGTGTTTGTGCGTGGGCAAATGCGCTGGCGCACAACGCCAGGCCAACCATCGATTTCAGAAAGATGCTTTTCATGAGATTGTCTCCGCTCTGATTATTGTTGGGTACAACATAACGCGATCTCAACCGCCATTTCTGCTTGTCGCCTCATTCGCCTCAAGCCTGAGGCGACGCAGATATCGTTTTCAATTCGGCATGCATCACGCAAATGCGTGCGCTGCTTCATATTGTTTCGACAATGTCTGGTTAAAGTTAAAAAATTCCTGTCCGCATTGTAGGAAGCGAACCTTTCACCAAACTTGCGCGAACAAGACTAACCATTTTATTGGCCGTCCGCAACCATGAATATCTTGCATGGACATTGCATGTAATTTGATGATGTGCCGATACGGTCAGCGTATTCCTCATTGCAGGAATTGCAAACAAATAAAAAAATCCGCGAAACCTTCTGCGGATTTTTTTATTTGCCTTATCTGCACCTGCCCGTTTGTCGTTTGATTGTCGTTGTCAGCGATCCCCGATGCGGCGCTTTTCCGCTTCCAGCACAACGGCCATGACGACTGCCTTGCCGATCCGGCTTTCCAGATCGCCGCGCACCGGTTGCAGTGCCTTGCGCCAGGCGGCCGTTTCCTTGTCGGTCAACGTACGAATCCTGACCTTCTTGTTCTTCTTCATTGCGGCCAGTGCAGCAGCGTTTTCCTGTGCGGCAAGTTGATTGCCGTACGCAGTCGCTTCGCTCATGGCATTGCTGATCACGTCACGCAGATCCGATGGCAGGCCATCCCAGAACTTCTTGTTGACGACGACCGCGCTGCCAAGATAACCGTGATTGGAAACCGTCAGATTGCTTTGTACGTCATACAACTTGCGCGCCTGAAACGAAGCCGGCGTGCTTTCGGTGCCGTCGATCAAGCCGGCCTGCAGGGCAAGATGCACTTCGCCGGAATCCAAGAGACGCGGTATCGCGCCGAGCGCTTCCATCTGCGCATCGAGTGTTTGCGATGAATGGACGCGCATGCGCAAGCCCTTGAAATCGTCCGGCGAGTTCAGCAATTTGTTGGCCGACATCACCTTGAAGCCGCTGTTCCAGTAACCGAGTCCGACCATCCCTTTCGATTCCAGTTTTTTCAGCAGACTGCGGCCGACCGGACCTTCGGTTACCCGCGCGACGGATGCGTCGTTGGAAAAAACATAAGGCAGATCGAAGACCTCGAACTCGCGCACGCCGGACTGTGTCAGCTTGACCAGCGATGGCGCCAGCATCTGCACGGCACCGAGCTGCAGCGCCTCCAGTTCGTCGGATTCCTTGTACAACTGATTATTCGGATAGACATCGACGCGCAGGCGGCGACGGCTGGCCTGTTCGACCAGTTCCTTGAAGCGCTGCGCGGCCTTGCCTTTGGGCGTGTCGATACCCGCGACGTGACTGAACTTGATGACAGTCGTGGTCTGCGCAGGAACGGCCGTTGCGGCCAGCGACAACGCCAGTCCGAGCAACACCTTCAGATACAGTTTTAATGCGATTTTCATTGCGCGGACGGTTAAATCTCTCATTTTGATTTTTATTGATACTATGCGCAGTCGCACGACTCCTCACAAGTGTGGATAACCACATCCAGGGAGAGCGGAATGCCAGCGTTTTCGGTGTATTTCCTGCATCGCTTGCGTCAGAATGACGTAACGCCGACCGCGATGCATGCCTTGCAATACCGTGCGCGGCAATTCGCACAACCCGCCATCCCTCCGTCAGGGTCAGGCGCATTGACTGTTTATGATAGCAAACCCTTCCCGCTCCGCCGGCTCCATTTTTCCCAGCCGCAAAATGGCCTGGCGCTGGCTGTTGCCGCTTTTCATCGTCCTGCTCTTCATCACCACGCTGATCTGGCTGCCGTTGCATGAAAAGCAGCAAGAGACGGCCGAGCGTCAGGAACAGCTGATCGCCGACTCGTTGTGGGTCGAACAGACCATCCGCTTCCAGTTGCAGCGCAATGAAGAAAGCCTGAACCTGATGGGCGCGGAAATCGCTGCCGGTTATCTGCGCGGCGCGCGCCTGCAGGAGCGGATGGAAAACCTGATCCGCAACAATCACGAAATCCACCGCATCATCGAACTCGATGCCACCGGCCGTTTGCTCGCATCGACCGATGAAACGCTGATCTCGTACAAGGAACTGTCGCCGCCATCCAAACTCGCCGACGAGCGTGCGCGCGCCACGCGTACGCCGCTGTACAGCCAGCCGGCGCCGGACATCACCGGTCCCGTGATGCTCGACTATCACGTGCCGCTGTTCAACGACAGGAAATATACCGGCAGCATCGTCGTCAGCTATCTCGCCTCCAGCATCCTCGACGACATCGTGCCGTGGTGGTTTGCACAGGACAATGAAATCGCGCTGACCGACATCAACGGCAACATCATCCACAAGCGCGCATCGGGTGGCGCGGGTCGCGGTGTCTATACGCATCGCCGCGCGCTCAACCTTGCCGGCGTGTCGCTGCAACTGACGACCAACAGCATCAAGAGCGCACCGAAGCTTTTGCCCAGCCTGCTGGTCGATACCATCATCCTGCTTTCGCTCGGCCTGATCTGGAGCCTGATCGCGCTGTGGCGCGACATCAACCGACGCATGGCAGCGGAAAACGCATTGCGCCAGCAGATCGCCTTTCGTACCGCGATGGAGAACTCGCTGATCACCGGCCTGCGTGCGCGTGATCTCGATGGCCGCGTCACCTACGTCAATCCCGCTTTTTCCGAAATGGTCGGCATTCCTGCCGAAAACATCGTCGGTCACCTGCCCCCGATGCCGTACTGGGCGCCGGAGGCGATGGCCGAATACCATCTGCACTTTTCGCAGGTTGCCGCCGGCACCGCGTCGCCGCAGGGTTTCGAAACGATCTTCATGCATTCGGACGGCAGTCGCATCCCGGTACTGATTTTCGAATCGCCGCTGGTGGACGACAGCGGCCGCCAGACCGGCTGGATGGGCTCGATTCTCGACATTTCCGACCGCAAGCGCGTCGAAGACCTGAACCGCCAGCAGCAGGAAAAACTGCAGGCCAGTGCGCGTCTGGCGACGATGGGCGAGATTGCCTCGACGCTGGCGCACGAACTGAACCAGCCGCTCGCCGCCATCTCCAGCTATACCACCGGCGCACTGAACCTGCTCGATCGCGAACAGCCGGATGAAAAAGCCAACGTCGATCTCGGCATGCTGACGCACGCGCTGCAAAGCGCAAACGCCCAGGCGCAACGTGCCGGCCAGATCATCCGAAGCGTCCACACTTTCGTCAAGAAACGCGAACCTCTGCGCACCTCGATCACCATCGCAGAACTGATCGAAAGCGTCGCACCGCTGGTCGAGCTGCAGGCGCAAAAATATTTCGTCTCCATTCGTACCGACATTCCGCACGACCTGCCGCCGGTGCTGGCCGATCGTGTGCTGCTGGAGCAGGTGCTGCTGAACCTGACGCGCAACGGCATCGAATCGATGCAGGACACGGCGCCGGAAAAACGCATTCTGCGCATCATCGCCAGCGTCGACCGCAGCGCGCCACCCAATGTCGTTGTTGCCATCAGCGACCACGGCCACGGGATTCCGGCGGACGTCGCAGCACGACTGTACTCGCCGTTCTTTTCGACCAAGGCTGACGGCATGGGCATGGGCCTTTCCATCTGCCGTACCGCAATCGAATTCCACGGCGGCGCGTTGACACATGCGGACAATCCGGGCGGCGGCACGATCTTCCGTTTTTCCCTGCCGCTCTCGCGTCCGGCCCCGCGCGACGATGGCGTTGCAAAATAAGGCGTTCGCCCGGACAATTGCGAACTGACAGGGCATTACGAATCGATCCATGACGTTTTGCCATTCCACCGGCCGCTCACTGCACGCGCTCTGTACACAAATGCGCGCTTGCATATCGGCCGCAGACAGGACATTCCATGCTGCACATCATTGACGACGAAGAAGTAATCCGCGATTCGCTGCTGTGGCTGGCCCGCTCGCGCGGCATCGCGGCGACGGCCTACGACAGCGGCAAGACCTTTCTGGCCTCGCTGGACAATATCCTGCGCCTCGGCCCGCAGGGGCAATGCGTGCTGCTCGACGTGCGCATGCCCGACATCAGCGGCATTGCGCTGTTCGACCTGCTGTCGTCGCGCGGACAAACCCAGCTTTTTCCGGTGATCTTCCTGACCGGCCACGGTGACGTGCCGATGGCCGTCGATGCGCTGAAGCGTGGCGCCTTCGATTTCTTCGAAAAGCCGTTCAACGACAACAAGTTGATGGATCGCGTACAGGAAGCACTGCTGTCCTCCGAACAGGCATCGGCCAGCGCCGCGATTCACACGCGACTGTCTGCGCTGTCGAGCCGCGAACGCGAAGTGCTGGACCTGATCCTGGAAGGCAAGATGAATAAGGTCATCGCCGACAAGCTCGGCATCAGCATGCGCACGGTGGAAGTGCATCGCGCGCATATTTTCGACAAGATGAATGTGAAGACCGCCGTGGAACTGGCACGGCTGCTGAAATAATTCATGACGCCGCCGGACGGCATCACATCCGGTGTCGTCGCATTTCCCGATTCCTGAACACGCTGTCGACCAAACGACAGACACCGCGAGTTTGCACTGACCATTCATGCACATCGTCAATATCCTGCTGCCCGACTTCATGCTGATCCTGTTCGGCGCAGTGCTGCTGCGCATCACGGATTGGGGTCCCGAGTTCTGGGCCGGCGCGGAAAAGATGATTTATTACGTGCTGTTTCCGGCGTTGCTGTTCTATTCGACGGCACGCGCGCCCATCGACTTTTCCGCGACCGGCGAAGTCCTGCAAATTGCCATCGCCGCCTGCGTCAGCGGCATCGTGCTCGGCTGGCTGGCCAAGCCGCTGTTCAAGGCCGGTCCGATGGTGTTCGAATCCGGCTTGCAGACAGCGTTCCGCTTCAACTCGTATATCGCGCTGGCGATCGCCGGCCGTCTCGGCGGCCCGGAAGGCACCTCGCTGATGGGCCTGATCATCGGTTTCGCGGTCCCGCTGTGCAACATGGCCGCCGTCCATGCGCTGGTCAAGGACAAGGGCGGCCTGCTGATGGAACTGGTCAAGAATCCGCTGCTGCTGGCGACGCTTTCCGGCGTGCTGTTCAACCTGTGCGGCTTTCAGTTGCCGGATATCGCCGGCGCGTTCCTGTCGCGACTCGGCAATGCATCGATCGCGCTCGGCCTGATCATGGTCGGCGCCGGGTTGCGCGTGACTGGCCTGCATGCATCGAAAGGCATCGCCGCGTGGTT
The DNA here is from genome assembly GCF_035565035.1 of Oxalicibacterium sp. Taxonomy (GTDB): domain Bacteria; phylum Pseudomonadota; class Gammaproteobacteria; order Burkholderiales; family Burkholderiaceae_D; genus Oxalicibacterium. The sequence goes on from NZ_DATMTD010000011.1 coordinate 11,428, forward strand.
CCTCGCTGTCAAACTGTTCGCCGTACCGGCAATTGCATGGGCGCTCGGCACCTGGATCGGTTTGTCGCCGTTGCATCTGCAACTCGTTGTCATGTTTGCCGCATTGCCGACGGCATCCAGCAGTTATGTGCTGGCGGTGCGCATGGGCGGCAACGGCGCGTTCGTGGCGTTTCTGATTTCTGCCGGCACGCTGATTTCGATGGCGACGCTGCCGTTGTGGCTGGCCTTCCTGCATTGAAAACATTTCGATGGAACTTCACCGCAAAGTTTGCATCGTACTGGCGCGTACATGAATGCGCGCGCCGCTTACCCATGATGGAATCTGCATGCAATCTCATCTGACCGCCCATCTGCACGAAGAAGCCGGCACGCTTGCACTCGGCGCGGCGCTGGCGCGTGCGATCGAACCGGGATTGACGATCTATCTGCATGGCGATCTGGGCGCGGGGAAGACGGCGCTGACGCGTGCGCTGCTGCATGCGCTGGGATATGACGGCCATGTGAAAAGTCCGACCTATACGCTGGCCGAACCGTACACCGTCGATGTACATGGCCGCACGATCAATGTCATTCATTTCGATCTGTACCGGATGGCAGGACCGGACGAATTTCTCGATGCAGGTTTCCGCGATCACTTCAACGAACAGACTGTCTGCATCATCGAATGGCCGGAAAAAGCCGACGGCGTGTTGCCGCCGCCCGACATCCGCATTTCACTCGCCGTCGCCGGCGAAGGGCGTGATGTAGAATTGCATGCGTTGTCTGATCAAGGTGTTGAATGTCTGAACCGACTGAAATTCGCTCCAAACCTGTGAACGCAAGAAAACGCCGCACGGTTCTCAAGGCCGGCGGCACGCTGCTGATTTCCCTGCTGACTCCCCTCACTGCGCGCGCTGCACAGATTCTCGCGGTTCGCGTCTGGCCCGCCGACGATTACACGCGCGTCACGCTGGAAAACGATACCAATCTCAAGACCCGGCACTTCATCATCAAGAATCCGGAACGTCTGGTCGTCGATATTGAAGGCATTGACCTGAACCCGACGCTGAAAAGCCTGGTTGCCAAAGTCCATTCGAACGATCCCTACATCAAGCAGATTCGTGTCGGCCAGAATCAGCCGAATGTCGTGCGTCTGGTGTTCGACCTGAAGGAAGAAGTCAATCCACAGGTGTTCACGCTGGCGCCGGTCGGTGAATATCAACATCGACTGGTGTTCGATCTGTATCCGGTCAATCCGCCTGATCCGATTGCCGCGCTGATCGAAAAAGGCCAATGGTCCGCCGGCGAACCGGCGACCGACATGCCGCCGCCGGTTGCCCAGGCCGAGCCACCTTACGCCGCACCGAAATCGGAACGACCGCCACAAGTCACGCGCATGCTGACGATTGCGCTCGATCCCGGCCACGGCGGCGAAGACCCCGGAGCGATCGGCAAGCGCGGCAGCTACGAAAAACACGTGGTGCTGGAAATCGCCAAACGGCTGAAGGCCAAACTCGAACAGCAACCGAACATGCGCGTGATGCTGACGCGCGACGGCGACTATTTCGTGCCGTTGAATGTGCGCGTGCAAAAGGCGCGCAAGGTGCAGGCAGATTTGTTCGTCTCGATCCACGCCGACGCCTTCGTGAAACCGACAGCCAACGGCTCGTCTGTATTTGCGCTATCGGAAAGAGGCGCCAGCTCGACGGCAGCACGCTGGCTGGCGAACAAGGAAAACGCAGCCGATCTGATCGGCGGCACGAACATCAAGAATCACGACAAGCAGCTCGCCAGCGTATTGCTCGATCTGTCGACGACCGCACAGATCAACGACAGTCTGAAACTGGGCAATGCGGTATTGAAGGAAATCGGCGGCATCAATCGCCTGCACAAGGGTGAGGTCGAACAGGCCGGTTTTGCGGTATTGAAGGCGCCTGATATTCCGAGCATTCTGATCGAGACGGCGTTCATTTCCAATCCTGAAGAAGAAGCCCGATTGAACGACGACGCCTATCAGGATCGCATGGCGAATGCCGTCACCAACGGCATCAAGAAGTATTTTGCGGCCAATCCGCCGCTGGCGAAAAGCCGCATGCTGTAACGGTCAGACGGCGAATCGCATTCGCCATTTTTTTGACTGGCGATTTTGACCGTTCGATTATCGTGCGAACCGCTTGCCGATCTTCCACAACGCGCCCAGCATCACCGGAACCGCTGCGGCTGCAACGCCGACCAGTACGATCGCGTTCAGATGATCGCGGATGAACGGAATGTTGCCGAACAAATATCCGCCCGTCACGAGCAAGCCAACCCACAGGATTGCGCCGGTGCAATTGAACAACTGGAACTTCACGAACGTCATCCGCGAAATGCCGGCGACGAACGGGGCAAATGTGCGCACAATCGGCACGAAGCGCGCCAGCACCAGCGTCTTGCCGCCGTGATTTTCATAAAATGCATGCGTGCGCTGCAGCGCACGACGATCGAGCCAGCGGTAATCATGCGTGTAAACCTTTTCGCCGATCGCGTGGCCGATCCAGTAATTGACGGTATTGCCCAGAATGGCCGCAATGATCAGCAAGCCGATCAGCAAACCGATGTGCATGCTGCCTGCAGCGCAAAATGCGCCGCCGATGAACAACAGGGTATCGCCGGGAAGGAAAGGAAGAACAACGAGGCCGGTTTCGCAGAAAACGATCGCAAACAGGACGAGATAAATCATCGAACCGTATTGCGTAATAAACATTCCCAGATACTTGTCGACATGCAAAATCATGTCGAAGAACTGCATGAAATCCATAAATTCCTCTCGGTAGCGGCAGCATCATACACCGGGATGCAGGTCGATATTGATGCCGGCATTCAGGCGGATGTCTGATCGCCATCCGTATCGCCCGACCGAAAATACGCATGACAATCTGTACAGACAAGCCGCGCACCGTAATGTTCGCAACGCTATAATCCGTGCCATGCAATCCGCCTCCGACTTCCAGCCCGATTCCCTGCCCTCCTCGTTTACCGCTGCGCGCCTGGCACCATTGCGTCCTATCCAGCCGCTGTCCGACCAGCTCATCTCGCAAATCGCTGCCGGCGAAGTCGTCGAACGTCCATCGGCGGTAGTCAAGGAACTGCTGGAAAACGCGCTCGATGCCGGCGCCACGCAAATCACCGTGCGTCTGGAACAGGGCGGCGTCAAACGCATCGTCATCACCGACAACGGACGCGGCATCGCACCGGACCAGATGCCGCTGGCGTTGGCGCGGCATGCCACGTCGAAGATCGTTTCACTGACCGAACTGGAAAATGTCGGCACGCTCGGCTTTCGCGGCGAAGCACTGGCATCGATTGCCTCCGTCGCGCAACTGACATTGACATCGCGTACCGCCGATGCGGAACACGCATGGGAGCTTGCCGGCACGATCGGCAGCACTGTCGCACCGTCATCGGGCGCGCCAGGCACCACGATCGACGTGCAGGATCTGTACTTCAACACGCCGGCACGTCGCAAATTCCTCAAGACGGAACAGACAGAATTCGGCCATTGCGCCGAAGTCGTTCGCCGCATCGCGCTGTCACGTCCTGATGTCTCGTTCTCGCTGTCGCACAACGGCAAGACCGTCGATCACTGGACCGTGAACGATATTGCCAAACGCAGCGCACAGATTCTCGGCAACGAATTCTCCGGCGCGCGCCTGCAACTGGAAGCGGAAGCCGGACCGTTGCGACTGAACGGCTTCATCGGTTTGCCGACGGCGTCGAAGGCCCGTGCCGACGCGCAATATTTCTACGTGAACGGACGCTTCGTGCGCGACAAGCTGCTGACGCACGCGGTGCGCGCCGCTTATCAGGACGTCCTGCACGGCGACCGTTATCCGTCGTACGTGATTGCGCTTGATCTCGATCCGGCGCTGGTGGACGTCAACGTGCACCCGTCGAAAATCGAAGTACGTTTCCGTGACAGTCGCGCCGTGCATCAGTTTGTGTTCCACGCAGTCAGTCGCACGCTGGCACAGACTTCCGCGACCGCCTTCGGTGCTGCGCCTGCGCCGACACCGGCATCGTCGAATGTGCTGCCGTGGCTGCGCGAACAGCAGCAGACGTCATTCGCTTCGCAATTCAGTTCCGGTTTGGGTGTTGCGCAAACGACGGAAAATTACGGCGCGTTCTTTGTCGACGGCGGCGCGTCCCCGGCAACAAGCTCATTTGCGAACACGTCGTCGTTGCAACCTGGCGCATCGTCAACGCACAGCGCGATGTCGCAGGATGAAGAATTTCCGCTCGGCTTTGCGCTGGCGCAGTTGCACGGCATTTTCATCCTCGCGCAAAACAACAAGGGCCTGGCACTGATCGACATGCACGCTGCGCATGAGCGCATTTTGTACGAGCAGTTGAAGAACGCGCTGGACGACAACGCGATGCAGGTGCAGCCATTATTGATTCCCGTGACCTTCCATGCCGACGGCGTGGAAGTCGGCACCGCTGAAGAAAATCAGGACATCCTGCGCTCGCTCGGTTTCGATATCGCCGTGCTGTCACCGACCACGCTCGCCGTGCGCGCAGTCCCGGCGCTGTTGAAAAATGCCGATGCACAAACGCTCGCACGCGATGTATTGCGCGACGTGCGCGAATTCGGCGGCTCGCGCGTGCTGGTCGAACGACGCAACGAATTGCTCGGCACACTTGCCTGCCACACGGCGGTACGTGCCAATCGCGCATTGACCGTGCCGGAAATGAATGCGCTCCTGCGTCAGATGGAAGCCACCGAACGGGCAGACCAATGCAATCACGGCCGCCCGACATGGGTGCAACTGGGGCTTTCCGATCTGGACAAACTGTTCCTGCGTGGACAATGACACCGTGCTTTCCCTTCGCATCGCATGACGCCGTCCAACGCAACACTGACCGTCGCCATCATGGGGCCGACCGCGTCCGGCAAGACCGCCGCCGCGCTCGAGATCGCCGCGCACATTCCTTCGGAAATCATCTCCGTCGATTCCGCCCTCGTCTATCGCGAGATGGACATCGGCACCGCCAAGCCGACCGCCGCGGAACTCGCCAGCGTGCCGCATCACCTGATCGACATTCTCGATCCGACCGACGCCTATTCCGTGATGCAGTTTCGCAATGACGCAATCAGGCTGGTCGGTGAAATTTCAGCACGCGGCAAATTGCCGCTACTGGTCGGTGGCACGATGCTGTACTTCAAGGGATTGAAAGATGGCCTGGACGATCTGCCGCAAGCCGACGCCACCATTCGCGCAGAACTCGATGCGGAGGAAGCGGAAGTCGGCACGCCTGCACTGCATGCGCGTCTGGCGGAAATCGATCCGGTCACTGCCGCACGCCTCAAGCCAAACGATTCGCAACGCATCCAGCGCGCGCTGGAAATCTATCTGCTGACCGGACAACCGATGTCCGCCCTGCTGGAAAAGGCACCGAAAAGCACATTGCCGTTCGACCTGTTTTCCATCGCGCTAGAACCGTCGGATCGCAGCGTCCTGCACCAACGTATCGCAGCACGTTTCGACGCGATGCTGAAAAACGACGACCTGATCGACGAAGTAAAAGCACTGCGCGCACGCGGCGACCTGCATCCCAACCTGCCGTCGATGCGATGCGTCGGCTATCGGCAAACCTGGGAATATCTGGACGGACTCTACAGCCTGGCGGACCTGCGCGAAAAAGGCATCGCTGCCACCCGCCAACTCGCCAAGCGCCAGTTGACCTGGCTGCGTTCGATGCCGGAACGACATGTCATCGACTGCCTTGCAGGCGATGCGCCGACGCAGGTCCTGCAAGAAATTCAGCGCACCATGACGACGGCGAAATAAACCCGTTCACGCCGCCAGGCGTGATGAATACGCTGCTTCATCCCATTACTCCCGGCATTTTTCATGCATTTCGCCGTCAGACAACCCCAAGCCCCTTCAATTGCAAAGCTGGCAATCCACGCATTCGCGTATTGACATGGCGATCCGAAAACGCGATAATTTCCGGCTATCTGGTGATATAGCTCAGTTGGTTAGAGCACAGCACTCATAATGCTGGGGTCGGTGGTTCAAGTCCACCTATCACCACCAAGAACACGTTTCAAGAAGTCCCGTAACGTACAAGAACCCGCCTCCAGCCTAGTGCTGAGGCGGGTTTTTTGTTTTTCTAATGTCTTAAGGTTTATCGACATTGAATTCTGTGACGGTATTTTTCACGGCATCTGCGAGCCTCAAAAGCCTCGACACGCCGTGCCTCTCTCAAATCTGACACCTGCTCTTGGTATACACAAAAATGAAAGGCCTTGGTTCTTTTATTCATACCATCGGCGGTACAGAATATTCTTCGTCAGCGCGATGCTGCGACGCATGCCCAAACGAAATTGGGAAGCAGATTTTTGAATAAACGATTGCCAATCTGCCGGCAAATGAAGAGCTTGCAAAGCATTTTATTTCTCGCGAGAAGCTCCCTCCAAGATCGTGCGTCGGCATACCAAAAATCAATTTGAAGCATGCGGAAAAAGACATGGAACAGCTCCCTCAGATCGGCGACAGAATCAGCGACAAATCAGCGCCGCCTGACGGGGGCATGATCCGCGACTGGATGGGCGCTGAGGCGTTCGAGCATTGGACTGAACTGCAAAGCTGGATCGAGGCATCCTATCCAGGTGTTTTCGTGCCGGATTGGCTCTATGGCGGCAAAAAACGTGGCTGGTCGCTGCGCTACAAGAAGACCAAGGCGTTCTGTACCCTGCTGCCGGCCTACAGACTGCTTTCGGTTCTGGTGGTCTTGGGGAAAGCGGAGCGAGAGAAGTTTGAGGAGCGGCGTTATGCCTGGAGCCCACAGATGATTACGCTCTACGATGAAGCCCGAACATACACTGACGGGAAATGGCTGACGCTTGCGATCTCATCTGTAGATGATCGACATGATCTGATGGAGCTTGTGAGTATGAAACGTCCTCCGCTTGCCTGTTTTTGATACATCAAAATAGGCAAGCTTGTTTTCAAAACATCGATGACGCTGGCAAGGTCCCGTTGTCGGGAAATCACGTTTGACGAGAAACAAGTCGCGATACGGGACTAGCAATATCGGTCGATGATCTCGAACAGTTGGCGGCATGATTTAACGACTTGCGATTGAGGCGCGGTGGCAACGCCGAGCAAAAGACCGGACAAGGCCCAGGACGGAGTCGCGAACCACGCCGACAAAGGCGATGGTGCCATGCCTATCGTCTTCGCTTCCCGGACAATCTGCACGTCAGGCGCGCCGTCGGGAAGCCGAAGAAGTACAGCCAGACCGGCCTTAACCCATTCTGTGTCACGCATGCGTAACTGCTCGCATAGTGCGTTGCTTTGAGCGGAATAGAGACGCTTGAGACGACGGACACGTTGGACGTAATGGCCATCATGCATAAATCGCGCTGTTGCGAGTTGAATGACTGGTGATGGTGCCGGAGCAAGTGTTCCCGCTACCTCGGAGAATGCGGCAGCCAGTTCAGGAGGCACTACGACAAATCCAAGCCGTAGCCCCGGGCTGACAGTCTTGCTGAAAGAACCTATGTGGATCACCCGTTTTCCTTCGTCCAAAGATGCCAGGGCGGGCGCCGGCCTGCCTTCCAGTTGCAACTCACTGAGGTAGTCATCTTCGATGATCCAGGCACCAGTTGAGGTTGCCCACTCTAGCAACTGAAGACGTCGTCTCAAAGACAGGGTCGTGCCCAATGGAGCTTGTTGACCGGGCGTCAGCACTGCTAACGCTGCGTCCCCGGCGTTCTCGATTCCATAATCCACGTTGAGGCCTTCGGCGTCCACCGGTACCGGAACGATATTCAAATGAGCAAGTTCCAACCCCTTCCGCGTAAGAAAGAACCCGGGTTCTTCCATCCAGACTTTTCTACCGTCCAAACCTAATACGCGCAGTGCAAGACCCAAGCCGGAACTGTATCCCGAAGTAATAAAAATCTGCTCCGGAAAGCAGTGAAGATTTCTGGAGATGGAGAGATAACCCGCGATCTCACGACGCAAGTCGATCTCTCCTCTGGGATCGGGATAGACCAGTGACGAGAAAGATCCCGTCTTCAATAGATTGGAAGAGCGGGCGCGCGCAAAAAGTTTCTCCGGCATGCTTTCTGCTGCCGGGATACCAAGCTGAAAGATGGCCGGACCGGCCATCATTTCCTGATAGGTTTTCATGAAAGTTCCTTGCTGCGGCGCTTCAGGTTGCGTCGCAGCCGCCTGAGGTCTTGGCGCTACACGGGTGCCTCTGGCTCCAAACGTTTCGATCATCTGAGAATCGGATAACCGTTCATACGCCGCTTGAACGGTGCCGCGAGCCACGCCAAGGTGCGCTGCAAGACTCTGCCATGAAGGTAAGCGAGTACCAGGTGCGAGCAGGCCTGATTCGATCGCCCGGCCAATACTCATTCGGATTTGTTCTGACAGGGACAGCGTTGCAGTCCGGTCGAGTTGAATCTGCAGGTCTGAATTCATATTCTTAGTACACACAAAATTGATGGTTCTTGGTTCTTTTTTTTACACCATCCATGGTACAGAATTCTTGCATCGCCATGACGGAAAAAACGAACCATGATCATTCGTAAAATTCTGACTGTACTTTGCGGAGCTGTTGCGATCCTCATCGCTGCTGATGCAGTAGCCCACGAGACTGGCGACATCGTGAAGCCGAATTTTGAACAGGCAATTCCCAATTTGCCCGGCAAATCGCTTGTCGCTGTAGAAGTCGTTTATCCGCCAGGTGGCGCTTCAGCACCGCATGTACACGCGAAATCCGCCTTTATTTATGCATACGTTGTATCAGGCGCGATCGAATCGAAGGTGAACGATGGCGAGGTACGTGTGTACCGTTCCGGCGAGAGCTGGTCCGAACCGCCCGGCGCGAGCCATTCCGTAAGCCGGAACGCCAGCAAAACCCGGTCTGCAAAGTTGCTGGCGATATTCGTCGTTGATAGCAACGACAAAGAACTGACCACGCCGGTCAGGTAAGCCTCTCTGTACCTCAACTATCCATCACTTTTTTATTCATAGGAATAATCATGAGCAACGCCGTCATCGAATGTATTTTGAGCCGCTCTTCTGCAAAGTATTACGACCCGGAGGCCAGCTTGAGCGACGAGCAGATCTATGAGCTCGTGCGCATCGGCACGGCCGCACCAACCTCATTCCACTTGCAGAACTGGCGTTTCATCGCCGTGCGTACACCGGAAGCCAAAGCCAAGCTGAGCCCGATTGCATGGGGTCAGCCTCCGATCACCGAAGCAGCCGTTACTTTCATCATTTGCGGCCAATTAGCCGATGCCAGCGTCATACCAGAACGTCTGGCTCCGTTGGTGAAAGCGGGCGTCATGCCGGCCACGATGGTGCCGGAATGGGAGAACCCGGCGCGTGGTCTTTACATGGACCATCCTCAGCGCCAGCGTGACGAGGCAATGCGTACAGGCACCTTCGGTGCGGCGGCCATGATTTATGCAGCCCGTTCGATGGGTCTGGGTTCGACGCCAATGATCGGCTTCGATGCGGATGGCGTGCACCGCGAATTTGGGCTGACCAAGAACGAAGTGCCGGTCATGCTGTTGTCCATTGGGGTGGAGCGCGCAGGAAACTGGGCACAAAAGCCGCGCCGTCCAGTGGCCGAGGTATTGAATTTCGTCTAGATAAATCGATTCGCATCAGACTTCTCTAAAGGCTGGCGGACCGCATCTGATGCAAACGTAGACACCAAAAGCCCGGAAGCACCAAGAAGGTCTTGGACGTTCATCCGGGCTTTTGTGTATGTCGGCCGGCTCGTCGGGCAAGCGTCGTACAAATGATTGGCAACCGCAAAAAAGATTCGAGTAGTTCAAGTTCCCGAGGTTCTATGTCCCAAGTCGACTGGCTGAGCAGTCTCCTGCAAATGATCACTGTCACTGGCCAGTTGGAGGTCCACTGCACCTATGGCGCGCCATGGCGTGTGGCCTGGACGCAATCTGCAAGGCATGAGATTCCTTACCATGTCGTACTCAACGGTCGGGCCATTATCGAGGATCCGGAAACGAAGACGGACAAGGAGTTAGTGGCCGGCGATATCGTGTTGTTACCTCACGGGTCTGCGCACGTGCTGCACGACGGCAGTGGGCATCCGCCGGGGCATACCTACAATCGCCAAGGCTCCGCGGGATGGACGGTCAGTGAGAATGACGGTCGAGGTGAGCATCTGGACATGTTGTGTGGGCGTTTTTTTATCGAACCTCCTCATGATCGGATGATTCGCGACTATCTACCAGCGACGCTCATGGTACGCGCGGTGGACGGACAGGGAGGAGCCCTCAGGCCTGCTTCGAATCATCTGGCCAGCCTCGTAAGTCTGATGCGCATGGAGTCTGCCAGTGACAAGCCGGGTGGATGCGCCATCCTCAACGCACTTACCTCAGCGCTGTTCACCCTGGCACTACGTGCTGCAAGCGAGTCTGAGCAGGCCCCCCCAGGCCTGTTGGCACTTGCCGGTCATTCACGATTGGCTCCCGCCATTTCAGCCATGTTCACCAATCCGGTACGTTCCTGGAAACTGCCGGATCTGGCGGATCTGTGCAACATGTCGCGCGCCACTTTCGTACGGCACTTTCAAGACAAGCTGAATCGTTCAGCTATCGAATTGCTCACCGATATCCGGATGAGCATGGCTGCGAACGAGTTGAAGAAACCAGGGATGACCACGGAGGCCGTGGCCGACGCAGTCGGGTATCGATCCGTGGCGGCATTCCGGCGAGTGTTCACCGAAAAAATGGGAATAACGCCGGGGCAATGTCGACGGTTCGCGCGCGAGGGTAAATAACTCTCTCGAAAGCTGTGGCCTTGACGAAGTGTTGGGCCGTCATGCGTGCATAATCAAGTGGTGCGTAGTTAAGTGGGAATTACTTCACAGGTTGATCTTTTTGAGCATTCTATTGAGCCGAGGTCGTCTCGAAAATGATGTCTGGCAGGCCTAAAGTGGAGACTCCTAACCACGGGGAAGATTCCAAGACGGACTCCCCCAATTAGTGAAACCAGCAACTTACTTTACTTACGGAGATCATGATGACCAGAACTACCGCTTTGAAACCAGAACAGGTACCAGCCGCTTCGAAACCAACGCTCGATATGTTCACCAAGAACATCGGGTTTACTCCCAACATGATGGCGGCTTTCGCACAGAGTCCGATTGCGTTCAACGCATGGGCCACACTGCTCGGATCACTGAGCAAGGCGCTCGATGTGAAAACCCGTGACAGCATCGGTCTTGTTGTCTCTGAGGTGAACGGCTGCAACTACTGCCTGACAGTTCACAGCTTTACAGCCGAACACATGGCCAAGCTGCCAGCCGATGAAATCATTCTTGCTCGCAAGGGTCATGCTACCGATCCGAAACGCGATGCCGCCGTCCAGTTCGCACAGAAAGTCACCAAGGCGCGCGGCCAGGTCAGCGACGCCGAGCTGCAAGCTGTCCGAGACGCCGGCTACACGGATGCAAACATCATGGAGATTGTTGCACTGGTGGCCATGTATTCGCTGACGAACTTTATCAACAACGTGTTCGATCCCGAGAAAGATTTCCCTGCCGTTACGCCGGCCGGCGCGATCTGATCCTTGTTCGTAATGCAGGCCCACTGCGAAAACCCGGACGCCTTCACGAGACATTTCCCGGGAATGCGCCGAGGTTTTCGTCTGTGCCGGCACTCCGCATTGAAGCGAAAAGATATTTTCAAAGGTAAAGCATGAACAAGCCACAGAAGGTCGTTGTTATCACCGGCGCATCACAAGGCATCGGTGCTGAAATCGTAAAGGCATTTCGAAAGCGCGATTACCGTATCGTCGCAACTTCACGTTCGATCAAGCCGTCGGACGACGAACACATCCTGAATATCGCCGGAGACATCGGCGATCCTGCAACAGCCCAACGTGTCATTTCCGAAGCCATTACCCGATTTGGCCGGATCGATACGCTGGTGAACAATGCGGGCGTCTACATCGGAAAGCCGTTCACCGAACACACCATCGAAGATTACGCCGCCGTGATGAATGTGAACATGGCAGGCTTTTTTCACATCACGCAGCGCGCGATCGTCGAGATGGAAAAACATGCGAGTGGCCACGTGGTGAACATCACATCCAGCATCGCCGATGCGCCGATCAGTGGGGTCTACTCCGTACTGGCTGCGATGACGAAGGGTGGCCTCAACGCTGCCACAAAGGCGCTAGCGATCGAGTACGCGAAGAAGGGTATTCGCGTAAATGCCGTCGCCCCGGGAATCATCAAGACGCCGATGCATGCACCTGAAAACCATGACGTTCTGGGAGCGTTTCACCCGATCGGACGCATGGGTGAAACAAGCGATATTGTCGATGCCATTCTCTTTCTTGATTCGGCCCCTTTCATTACCGGCGAGATCCTGCACGTCGACGGCGGACAAAGCGCAGGACATTGAGATGCCAAATTACTGATCAAGGAAGAGAGAAAAAATGACCCTCAAACATCCAATTTCACGTGCGGCTGAACTCCAGCATTGAGGAGCCTTGTATGAGTATTCCGTCATTTGGCATCGGCACTTTTCGCCTGCAGGGTCAGGTCGTCATCGATTCGGTGCGTAACGCGCTCGAACTGGGTTATCGCGCGATCGACACCGCACAGATCTACGACAATGAAGCAGAGATAAGCCAAGCCGTCGCCGAATCCGGCGTGGCACGTGACGAATTGTTCTTGACCACCAAGATCTGGGTCGACAATTGTGCACGCGACAAACTGATTCCGAGCCTGAAGGACAGTCTGGCGAAACTGCACACCGATTACGTCGATCTGACACTGATCCATTGGCCGGCACCCGCACATGGTATTCCGGTGGAAGAAGTCATGCATGAACTGGCTGAAGCACGGGAGCAAGGACTGACCCGTCAGATCGGCATATCCAATTTCAATATTGCGACGACGAGGCAGGCCATTGCCGCGGTAGGCAGGGATGCGATCGCGACCAATCAGATTGAACTGAGCCCCTATCTGCAAGGCCGCAAGTTGACCGGATTCCTGAGGGAACAGGGGATTCATGTCACCTCGTACATGACGCTGGCCTACGGCAAGATACTGAAGGACCCGGTTATCAATCGCGTTGCCCGCAGCCATGACGCCACGCCGGCACAAGTCGCTCTGGCGTGGGCGCTGCAACTGGGCTATTCGGTGATTCCATCTTCCACACGACGCGAAAATCTGGCGAGCAATCTGCTGGCCCGGCAGTTGCGTTTGACCGATGAAGACATGGCGCTGATCGCCACACTGGAACGTGGTGGCCGGGAAGTCAGCCTCGACGGTCTGGCTCCCGACTGGGACTGATCTGATCGCATTTGCCGACAACTTTAGGAGCAGGAAGTGACACACCAGATCATCCGATTTTTACGCGTTGGTCAGCGCAGTATTCCGATGGGCCGGGCGGGACGCCGCTCGCGCTGTTCGACTTCATTCTTTTTTAAATCGGATACATGCGCATGAACATTCTCCATATTGATTGCAGTCCGCGTCTGGAATCACACAGCCGTCGGCTTTCAGCGGCGATCGTCAAGAAACTCCTTGAGGTTGCGCCCGATGCGAGCATCAGCCGACGTGACTTTGCCGCTGCCCCTTTGCCCCATGCTTCGTCAAACTATGCGACTGCCCTGTCGTCCCCGACCACTTTGGCAGCGCCGCCGAAAGGTGCGCTGAATCTTTCCGAAGCGCTTATTCAGGAGGTCGAAGCGGCCGATGTGATTGTCATCGGAACGCCCATGAACAACTTGACCGTGCCATCGGTCCTCAAAGCATGGATCGACCAGATCCTTCGTGTCGGGCGCACGTTCAAGTCGACGCCCGGCGGGAAGGTGGGAATGCTTCAGGATCGCCCCGTGTTTATCGGCATTGCTTCCGGTGGCGTATTTACCGGTGAACGAGCCAATCAACCCGATTTTCTCACTCCATATCTGTCTGCTGTGCTGGACTGCATCGGACTTAGAACTCTGCAATTTCTCTCTGTGCAGGCCACTGCGTTTCTCGACCAGGAGCAAGCCACGTTGGCAAGGGACAAGGCACTTGCAGCGCTTGACCTCTCGGTCATCGGAGGCCCACATCCATGATTGAAATTACTGCCGATATGGAGGCGATTATCAAGCAGGCGATCCTGTCGTTCATCGCTACAGTCAACGAAGACGGAACACCCAATCTTTCGCCAAAGGCCTCTTTGATGCTCAGGAATGGCGTTCTTTACTTCGCCGATATCGCTTCGCCCCAGACGATAACGAATCTGAAGCGCAATCCTGCCATTGAAATGAATGTCGTCGATATCTTCCAGAGACGCGGTTATCGGTTCAAGGGACAAGGATTGGTGCTGTCGTACGGTGACGACGAGCATTCGACGATCGTCGACGACGTTCGGGCGACGAATGGTCCCGAGTATCTCGTCGATCACGTCGTCAAAATCGAACCCACTTCGATCACTCCGTTACTGGTGCCGGCGTTTGTCTTTGCAGACCCGGGGCGGAGTCATGAGCACCTGTTACCAGAAGCACGGTATGAAACCCGTTTCGGCATGGGTATGGGGTCTGAGGGAAACGAAGATCAGCCAACCCCATACAACAGCGGAGCGTCCATCAGGATCTTGGGAGCATCCCGTGCAATCAATTGAGATCAAAGCCATCGAACACAAGGATTTTGAAGTCTGGTTGCCGCTATGGAAAGCCTATCAGCAATTTTATGAAGTGGAGATCCCCGAGACCGTGACACTCCAGACTTGGGAGCGCTTCCTGAACACGGGCGAACCGATGCATGCAGCGCTGGCAATGCTGGGCGAACAGGCAGTGGGATTTGTACACACGATCTTTCATCGGTCTACCTGGACAGCCAGTGATGATTGCTATCTTCAAGACCTGTTTGTTGCGGCCGACGGACGCGGCAAAGGAATCGGTCGCGCGCTGATCGAGCACGTGTATGCGGATGCGAGAAGTCGCGGCGTATCGCGGGTGTACTGGCTAACGCACGAAACCAACCATAACGCCAGACAGCTATACGACCGGGTCGCCGAGCGCTCGGGTTTCATCCATTACCGCAACGTATTTTCCTGACTCGCTGGGGCGAGAAATTCAATAGTTTATGCATGGAGACCAAATGATGAAAGCGATTACGGTAACGGATCAAGCGGCAGGAACAGCCGGGATGAGGTTGACGGAACGTCCCTTGCCGCAGGCGGCGATAAACGACGTGGTTGTTGAGGTTCATGCCGCGGGATTCACATGGGATGAGTTGACGTGGCCCCCAACCTGGACTGATCGCAACGGTCGCGACCGAACTCCGTCGATTCCGGGCCATGAACTGGCGGGAGTGGTCACTGCGCTCGGCTATGGCACAACGGGACTCTCAATCGGCCAACGTGTATTCGGGCTGACGGACTGGACGCGCGACGGCACACTGGCTGAATACATCGCGGTTGAAGCGCGCAATCTGGCTCCCCTGCCCGGCGACGTCGACTTCACGGTTGGAGCCAGCTTGCCGATGCCGGGACTGACCGCGTGGCAGGGCCTGTTTGAACACGGCCACCTCCGTGCGGGACAGCGCATCATCGCGCACGGCGCGGCAGGCGTCGTCGGTTCGATGGTAGTGCAACTCGCACGTGAAGCCGGCGCGTACGTCATCGGTACGGGACGCGCTGCCGACCGACAGACGATCCTCGATTTCGGTGCGCAAGAGTTTGTTGACCTCGACAACGACACCCTGGAGGACGTCGGTACAGTTGATCTGGTTTTCGATATCTTCGGCGGCGATATCGGCAAACGATCCGCTGCAATGGTTCGCGCTGGTGGAACACTGGTGACGATCGCCGGCCCGGTGGAAAAAAGACCAGCCAATGGCTTGGCAGTCGATTTCGTCGTCGAGTCCGATCGTGCGCAACTGAACGAGATCGTGCAGCGAGTGCGGGATGGACGACTGCGAACAAACATCGGTACCGTCTCGACCCTTGACGATGCCGTCGCCGTATTCAATCGCTCCGAGCGCCGCAAGGGGAAAACCATCATCCGCGTTCGTCCGTGAAGATTGGAGAATTCTCCAGCTTCACGCCGAGCCCTCAAGCAATATATGCAGGCTGAGCGTGTTGTATGAAAATCGAAGAAGGCATTCGATCGACTGGAAGCAGGGCAGGAACATCAGGATGATCTTGAGAAACGGCCCGAAGGGGATGCATTCACTTCTCTCGCGCGACCTGGGTTCTTCCCAAGCGTTAACCCGTTACCAGATCCTCGACACTTCCTGCTGACCGGCAAGGATGTTCAATTGTAGAGGCAAGATCCTCACCGCCCCTCGGGCGTCGTATATGCGTCACCCTTCACTACCCGACGCCGTGATCTCGATTGCAAGCGATAGCGGCACCGATTTTTCACGGGACCTGACTTCCAGGCCCCGAACCATGTCGAAAGGTGCCGGGTGCGTGCCAAGGTTATGAATGGATCGACGCGTTGTTTGATTCATTCGGGCATTTTATTGAGCCGATGCAGTCTCGAAATTGGTTTGCGACAGGCCTAAAGTGAAGGCTCTTAACTACCCGATTAATAACTGGAAGGGAAAACCAAAATGAACAGTCGTGCAAATCAGAATCGTCTACAAATCGCCGAGAAAAGTGTCGGATCGCTCTCGTCTCTGGCTTTACTTAGATGGGCACTGGTCGTCGTTTTTCTCTGGTTTGGCGGAATGAAATTCACCTCTTACGAAGCGAACGCCATCGCTCCATTCATCGCCAACAGCCCGATCATGAGCTGGTTGCATACTTTATTCGGCATCCAAGGAGCAAGTTACGTGATAGGCGTGCTTGAACTGTCCACTGCAGGCGCTCTGATTCTTGGCGCGTTCTTGCCAATTTTCTCCGCGTTGGGAGCGGCGATGTCGGCTGCGACCTACCTGATCACGCTCACTTTCTTTTTCAGTACGCCCGGTATCGGAGAGGCGACGGCCGGTGGATTTCCTGCAATTGGCGCCATGCCTGGGCAGTTCCTTCTCAAGGACCTTGTCTTGCTGGCCGCGTCGCTTTCTCTTCTTCTGTCGTCAGTCAGAGGTCTGCGAACCGAGAATTAGAAGTCATGAGTTCGATGCAAAAACCCGCACCGGCCGAAAGGCTTGTGCGGGTTTTGTTTTTTCTGCGCAAAAATGCCGGGCGTCGAACCCGGCACCTATTCGGCAAATTATTCTTCCAGAATGCTGCGCAACATCCACGCAGTCTTTTCATGCACATCGAGGCGTTGCGTCAACAGATCGGCCGTCGGCTGATCGTTGGCCTTGTCGACCACGTCGAACAATGCGCGCGCGGTGCGTGCCGTTGCCTCCTGTGCGTTGACCAGATGGCGCACCATGTCCATTGCCTTCGGCACACCGGCGATTTCCTTGATGGAGGAACGCTTGTTGAATTCGGCATACGTGCCCGGCGTTGGATAGCCGAGTGCACGGATGCGTTCGGCAATCAGGTCCAGCGCATTCCATTGTTCCGTGTACTGCTCGAGGAACAGCGTGTGCAGGCTGGTGAACATCGGGCCAGTGACGTTCCAGTGGAAATTGTGTGTCATCAGGTACAGCGTGTAGCTGTCGGCGAGCAGGGCCGACAGTCCGTCGGCGATCTTTGCGCGATCACGTTCGGAAATACCGATATCGATCTTTACAACTTTCCTGGTGTCGACTTTCTTGATGTTCTTCGTTGCCATGATGATTTTCCCTCAGATGAAATGGCGCCGTTGCGGCGTCTTCACATGATATTGCAATTATGGAAAATCTGCGGCGTCATGCGGCAAACACGTACCAACATGTGCGGCGATCAAACCACCACGTTGCGCGGTTTTCCGGCGACAAAGGCTTCGACGTTGTCGATCAGTTGATCGGCGAGCGTCTGCATCGCCTGCTTGCTGGCCCACGCGGTGTGCGGCGTGAGGATGAAGTTCGGCAGACGCAACTTGAGCAGCGGGTTGTCGGGCTGCGGCGGCTCGACCGTCAGCACGTCGAAACCGGCACCGGCGATTCGACCGTTGATCAGCGCTTCTGCAAGCGCAGCCTCATCGACCAGCCCGCCACGTGCGGTATTGATGAGAATCGCGGTCGATTTCATCTGTTCCAGTTGGGCGCGGCCGATCATGTTGCGCGTCTGATCGCTCAACGGCAGATGCAGCGAAATGACGTCCGATGTGCGGATCAGTTCATCGAGCGGCAATGTCGTGACATGCGGGTCATTGATCGGCGAGCGGTTGTAGACGCAGACTTCCATGCCGAATGCCAGCGCGAGCTTCGCGACCGATTTGCCGAGCGCGCCATAACCGATGAGGCCCAACCGGCTGCCGGACAGATCGCTGATCGGATGATCGAGCAGGCAGAAGGTTTTTGATTTTTCCCAGCGGCCGGCGGCGACATCGTCGGAGTAGGCGCGCAGGTTGCGACGCAATGCGAGCATCAGCGTGATCGTATGTTCCGGCACCGCAGCGACGGCATAATCGCGAATGTTGGACACCACGATGCCGCGTTCACGGCAGACCTCCAGATCGACGACGTTGATGCCGGTAGCCGCTACGGCGATCATCTTCAGATCGGGCAACTTGTCCAGATCAGGCGCGCGGATCGGCACCTTGTTGGTGATGGCAATCGTCGCACCGGCCAGTCGGGATGCCGCATCGCCGGCTTCGCTTGCCTCGTATTCTGTCCATTCGTGATGAAACGCGGGCTTGCGGACATTGGCGTCCAGACTCATGCGATCGAGGAAGACGATTTTTTGTTGGGCCGGCATACCACTCCTTTTCTCTGGGAACGTTCACGCTTTTCTTATCGACCGTCATCCGAATGGATCAGGGACAGTCGTCGGCAAGATCAATCCTGCATGGCGAAAAATTGCTTGACGCATTGCGTAGATTACCCGCTCTTTCGCCCGGAACATTTAATAATATGCATCGATCGTCATGCGCCTATCGTTTTTTGCATGTCATCAAATCGTCATGGCGAGCGCCTAGAATCCGTCTGGATTTCCGCTTCTCATATCGCCATGTCCTCCGCCTTCTCCTTTCTTCCCTGTCAATCGCGTAGTGCGCCACGTCTGACGCGTGGTTTTACGTTGATCGAAATCATGGTTGTTGTCGTGATCATGAGTATTCTCGCAGTGCTGGTCGTACCGAAACTGTTGGGACGTACCGACGATGCGCGCATTGCCGCGACCAAACAGGATATTGCAACCGTCATGCAGGCGCTGAAGTTGTATCGCCTCGATAATCATCGCTATCCGACGACCGAACAGGGACTGGCCGCGCTGGTCGCGAAGCCGACGAGCGGACCCGCGGCGCCCGGCTGGAAGGAAGGCGGTTATCTCGACAAGCTTCCGAAAGACCCGTGGGGCTCGCCTTATCAATATTTGTCGCCCGGCATCAAGGGGGAGATCGATGTCTTCTCGTTCGGCGCCGATGGTCAATCCGGTGGCGAAGGCAATGATGCCGATATCAGTTCGTGGGATCTCTGATCCGATTTTCCGACCTGCGTGCTGCACGGTTTCGCGCGGCGGGATTCACGCTGCTGGAACTGCTGGTCGTGATGGTGATCATCGGCATGACGCTCGGCATGGTGTCGCTATCGATCCTGCCGAACAACGCGCAAACCCTGCAGACCGATGCGCAACGCGTTGCCTTGCTGCTGCAACTTGCGCGTGATGAAGCGATCGTGCGCAACCGTCCTATCGCGTTTGAAGCACAGCCCGATCGCTATCGCTTTCTGGTGCATGAAGAAAACGGCTGGCAGGTTTTGCAGAACGACTCTCTGCTGCGCGAGCGCCCATTCCGCCTGCCACCTGTGCAATTGAACATTGCGTCACCTGATGGACGTCAGATCAATTCTGCTTCTGTCGATTCGTCGGTGCGCATCGTGTTCGGTCGCGAACCGGTGGATCAGGCATTCGTTCTGACGCTCGTCGCCGGCAACGAGCGCAGCGCGATCCATGCCGACGGCATCGGTCATTTTGCGTTGCAGTGACATGCATCGCGCTCGATTCAACCACCGCCCTGCCTTCCGCGCTATTCCGCATCGTTCCACCGGATTCACATTGCTGGAAGTGCTGGTCGCACTGCTGATCGTCGGCACGGCACTCGGTGCAAGCCTGCGTGCAGTGGGCAGCCTGACGCGCAATAGTGCCGACCTGCGTGCCTCGATGATGGCGAACTGGTCGGCGGAAAACCGTCTGGCGCAAATCCGGTTGACGCAACAATGGCAGGATACGGGGCGGCACGACTTTCCCTGCCCGCAAGGGGATCTGCCTTTGTATTGCACGGAAGTCGTTTTGCCGACCCCGAATCCATTTTTCCGGCGCGTCGAAGTCAGCGTTTACGACAGTTCGAAAATGAAGCACAAGCTGGTCGCGCTCACGCAGGTGATTTCCAATGGTCGCTAGAAACTGCCGGCATCGCGGCTTCACGCTGATCGAATTGCTGGTCGCCATCACCATCCTGGCGATGGTCGCCGTCCTGAGCTGGCGCGGTCTCGACGGCATCGTTCGCGCACGCATCGCGCTGAATGAAGAACTGGCACAAACCCGCAGCATGCAGATCAGCTTTGCGCAATTGCAGAGCGACTGTGCGCAACTGGCGACGCCGGAAATGGCTGGCAATCGCGTGACTGTCGACATATCTCCCAATCGCCTTTTACTGATTCGCACGACGTATGCCGAGCAGCAGCCGGGACGTTTGCATATCGTCAGCTATCGTCTGTCGAACGGCGTCCTGACCCGGCAGGAATCGGCAGGCACGCGCGATCTCGATCAGCTCGGTGCGTTGTGGCAAATGGCGCTCGACGACAACCTTCCATCTCCGGCATTGCCGTTGCAGAACGGCGTGACTGCGATGCAGTTGCGGCTGTGGGACACGCTGTCCGGCTGGCGCAATGTGGAAACGGTCGCCGGCGGCAGCAAGAAAAACTACAGCGGTCTGGAAGTCAGCCTGCTGCCCTCGGGAAAAACGCAGGCAATCGTCAAGGTCCTGCTGCTGGGAGCGGCGGGATGACATATCGAAAACCATGCAACAAAAAAATCCTTCTGCACACGCAGAGCGGCGTCGCCATCATCACTGCGCTGCTGTTGACGACACTCGCCATCACCATCGTCGCCAGCCTGTTCTGGCAGCAACAGGTACAGGTGCGCTCGATCGAAAATCAGCGTCTGCAGTTACAGAAGCAATGGATACTGCGTGGCGCGCTCGACTGGGCCAGGCTGATCCTGCGCGAAGACGCACGCAGTTCCCGGCAGGATCATCTCGGTGAACCGTGGGCGGTACCGCTGGCGCCGACGCCGCTCAGCCAGTATGTCGATGGCAGCAGCGAACAGGATGCCGTACTGTCGGGCCGCATCGTCGATGCGCAGTCGCGCTTCAACCTGACCACATTGAGTAATGCGCGGACGATCAACCAGCACGCCGTCCATGCTTTTGCGCGGCTGCTTGCAGCGCTGCAAATCGATCCCTCGCTGGCGTTATCCTGCGCCGAAGCCGTCGCTGCCGGTCAGTTGTCGCCCAGACAAACTGCCGCCTCCGGCATGACGATGCCGTTGCAGCAGGACAATGATCTGCTGGCCGTTCCCGGCATGAATAGCACCATCCTCGCGCAACTGAGGGACCACATCTCCATCCTGCCGCGCGCGACGCCGGTCAACGTCAATACCGCATCTGCCCCTGTGCTGGCGGCAATGATCGACGACCTGCCGCCTGCCGCCGCAATGTCATTGCTGGCGCTGCGCGAGCGCCGCTATTTTCGCGATCTGAACGAACTGCAGCAAAGCCTTCCGCCACGCGAGGACGGTACTTCGTATCAATTGAGCGACGGCGATCTTTCCTTCTCCAGTGATTTCTTTTATGTCCATGGCAAGGTAAAGATGGGACGTGCGCTGCTCAACATGCAGACGCTGATCGAACGCGTCGACGGCAACGTGCGCGTCCTCTCCGTTCATGAAGAATAACGATGCGAAATGATGTCAATGACACTGTCATCAAACCGTCATGTCGGCTTGTCACAATACGAGGCCTTAATGAAACGGATGCATGAACACACTTTATCTGCGCCTGCCCTCTTCGGCCGGTATCAAGACTGTCCAGGTCGATTCTTCACTGCCCTGCTCCTTCGCTCTTGCCTCGCATCAAGGCGTCATTGCACGCAGCGGTGAAACGCGCCTTTCCAGTCTCGCCGCGACGATGGCCGATGCCGATCGCGTGGTGCTGCTGCTCGCCGCTGCAGATGTCACGCTGCTTGCGATCCGTATCCCGCCGCTGTCGCCCGCACGCCTGAAACGCGCTCTTCCCAATCTTGTGGAAGAACATCTGCTCGACGATCCGGAGAACTGCGTCATCGTTCCCGGAACGGCGAGCGGCGATCTGCTGACCGTTGCCGTCATGCTACGCGACCGCCTGCAATCGCTGGCCGACATCTGTCTGGCAATGGGCGCAAGGAAACTGCAGGCATGGCCGTTGCAATCCTGCCTGTCGCAGCACGATCGCGCGATGGCCGTACTGCACGAATATACGAATGAATCGGGAAGCGATTCGCAAGGAGTGTTGCTGGAGCTCGGCCTGCATCTTCCAGGACAGTCATCGCTTGGCCTGTCCTTGCATGCCGCAGATGCAGCAGACGCCGCACAACAGGCGATTTCCACACTGCGTCTGCTGCAACCGACAGGGCCGGTCACGCTGCTGGTGCCGCCGCAACACGCACCCTTCTGGATACAAATTGCCGACGCCGACATGGATGTGCAGACAGACGACTGGAAGCGATGGATCGCCGCCAATTCATCCGCCGACCGCGCCACGCCACCACATGGCATCAACATGATGCGCGCTCTCGCGATCTCGCACAGCCGTTTCGATCTGCGCGCGTGGCGGCTGCCGCTGCAGCTGGCCGCCGCCGTATTGCTGATCAACACGATTGCGCTCAACGCCGATTGGTGGCGCATGCATCGCGAAGCAGAGACCTTGAAGGCCGGCATGCTGCAAACCTATCGCAGCCGCTTTCCGAACGAACGCGTGATTCTCGACCCGCTGCTGCAGATGCAACAGAAAATTGCCATTGCCCGCCGCGCCTCAGGCGAACCGGCACCGGACGATTTTCTTGCACTGTCCGCCAGCCTCGCTTCTGCCTGGAACGGCCTGCCGCCAACATCGGACAGCAACGGTGCCATCGCTTCGCTCGACTATCGTGAACGCAGCCTGTCGCTGAAACTGAAACCGCAGGTTCAGCAGGACGAACAGTTCGATGCATTCCAGCAGCAACTGCAGACCGCGCTCGCCGAGCGCAGGCTGACCTTGCAGCAAGGCGCGGCAGATAGCTGGCAGATCAGGCGGGCGCCATGAAACAACTGTTCGCGAAATGGAAAACCGCCATGCAGCAACAGCACGCTGTATTGCTGCAGACGGCAATACATGCGTGGCATGCACGCACCGCACGCGAGCAGCACTTCCTGCTCGGAGCCGGTGTCGCCATCGCCGTCACGCTGTTCTATCTGATCCTGATCGCGCCCGCCTTGCAAGGTCGCGCACAACTGCAACGCGGCTTGCCGCAACTGCGCATGCAGGCAGCGCAACTGCGTGCTCTGGCCGATACTGCAACAGCTCTGCCGGTCGCCGCCGACACTCCATCGATGTTGTCGCGACAGAAGCTGGAAGGAACCTTGAGACAGCATGGATTGAAAGCGCAGAACGTCAGTATTTCCGGCGACAGCGTACGCCTGCAGTTCGATGACGTGCCCTTTGCGCAGTTGCTCGACTGCCTGCGCACCTTGCAGAAAACGCAGCAACTCGTTGTCGCCGATGCCGCACTGAATGCAAAAGACAAGGCCGGCATGGTCAGCGCCGCGCTGCAATTGAATCGGCAAAAAGATGAGTAGGCGCGCATGGCTGTATGCATCGGTCGCCGCATTAAGCGTGGCGATCAGCGCACTGGCATTTGCACCTGCTGCATGGCTGGGACAGTTTCTGGAAATGCAAAGCAAGAGAAAACTGACGCTGATCGATGCGGACGGCAGTCTGTGGCGCGGTTCTGCGTTACTCGGTGCGGCTTCCCTATCGGACGGCACCGTAACGCCGTTGCTGCCCGGACGTTTTGCGTGGCAACTGTCCCCGTGGCTGCTGCTGATCGGCCGCATCGATCTGCAGCTTGCAAATCCGGAATCGCTGTCGAAGCCGGTGCACCTTTCCGGCAGCCTGCGGCAATGGCATCTCGATGCCGGCTCCGTTTTGTTGCCGGCGGAACGACTTGCCGCACTCGGTGCACCGCTCAACACACTGACTCCCAGCGGTCGCATGCGTCTGGCATGGAACGACCTGAATGCCGACGCGCACGACGGCGCATTGCAATTGCACGGCGTCGTCACGCTGGAACTGGATGACATGGGTTCACGTCTGTCGCCGGTCAATCCGCTCGGCAGCTATCGCATGCGCATGACGTGGCAGGGAACGCAGGCACCGCTGACGCTGACGTCGTTGCACGGTCCGTTGCTGTTGCAGGGAAACGGCACGATCCACGACGGCAAGCTGCAATTTTCCGGTAGCGCGGAAGCGGCTTCGGGTCAGGAAGAAAAGTTGGCAAATCTGTTGAATTTGCTTGGTCAGCGCCGGCAGCAGGACGGCAGGAACATTATCGCTCTCGAGTTCAAATGATGAATATGCATTCCCCTCACCCGCAACTGGCACCACCACAATCGAAAGTTGCACCGCGACTGCGCACAACGGTCGCCCTGATTCTGATGATCGTACTGACGGCGCAAGATGTCACGTCCGCACTGGCAGCACCGACAAAAGACAATACGACGAAAAACGCAAAACAAAACGCGGAGAGCGGCGCCAGCTTCAACTTTATCGGTGCCGACATCGAATCCGTGATCAAGGCAGTCGGCGAATATGCGAACCTCACCTTCATCATCGATCCACGCGTCAAGGGTACGATCAATCTCGTCTCCGAACGCAAGCTGAGCAAGGGCCAGGCACTTGATCTTCTCGCTTCGGTATTGCGCCTGAACGGATACGCGATGGTGTTGAGCGACGGTTACGCGAAAGTGCTGCCGGAAGCCGATGCCAAGCTGCAGCTCGGCGCACCCCAGGCTGCGAGCAGGTTGCGCGGCGATCAACTGGCGACGCAGATTTTTCGGCTGAACTATGAATCGGCCAATAATCTGGTGACCGTATTGCGTCCGCTGATTTCGCCAAACAACACGATCAACGCCAATCCGGGCAACAACACGCTGGTCATCACCGACTACGCGGAGAACCTGCGACGGCTTGAGAAAATCATCAGTTCGCTCGATACACCGGCCGCGGCGGATGTCGACGTGGTGCCGGTTCGTTTTGCCATCGCCAGCGATATCGCCGCACTCGCCGGCAAGCTGCTCGATGCCGGCAACATCAATCCGATTGCAAACGCCGCAGCGACTGCAACCGGCAACGCCGACGGCGGCCGCATCAGTCTGCTGGCCGACGCGCGCACCAACTCGGTCCTGATCCGAGCGCCATCGACAGCACGCGCCAATCTCGCGCGCGCGTTGATTGCCAAGCTCGATCAGCCGACCACGCAACCAGGCAACGTGCATGTCGTCTATCTGCGCAATGCAGACGCCGGCAAACTGGCAAAGACCTTGCGCGCGGTCGTCTCCGGCGACAGCACGGCGATCCCCGATGCCGCCTCGTCGCTCGGCAACAACGATCAATCGGGTTCCGGTATCGGCAACAATCCGAACGGCAGCGACAACTCTTCCGGCAACAACGGTTCCTCTCTCGGCGCGGGCAAGCTGAATGCGCAGGGCAATACCAGTTACGGCAACGGCGGCGTACCTGCATCCGCCAGCGACTCCGGTGCCGGGTTCATCCAGGCCGACCGCTCCACCAACTCGCTGATCATCACCGCCAGCGAGCCGGTTTATCGCAACCTGCGCGCGATCATCGATCAGCTCGACATGCGTCGCGCGCAGGTTTACATCGAATCGCTGATCGTCGAAGTCTCGGCCAATGTGGCGACCGAACTGGGTGTGCAATGGGCAGGCGCAACCGGCAACTCAGGCACCGACGTGCGCCTCGGCGCCGGCACCGGCTTCTCCACCGGCGGCGACAACCTGATCAATCAGCTGGCGTCGTTCTCCACCACCGGCAGACCGGCCGGCCTGCCCGGCAACGGTCTGACGCTGGGCATCTTCAACCAGCGCGGCCTCGGCGTGTTACTGCGCGCATTGCAGACGGATACCGACACCAACGTGTTGTCGGTGCCGAACCTGATCACGCTGGACAATGAGGAAGCACGCATCATCGTCGGCCAGAACGTGCCGTTCCTGACCGGACAATATGCGACCAACTCGGCCGGCAGCACCGGCGTCGCACCGTTCCAGACCGTCGAACGCAAGGACATTGGCGTGTCGCTGAAAGTGCGTCCGCAAATTTCCGACGGCGGCACGATCAAGCTCGACATCTATCAGGAGGTATCGAGCATCGCCGACAAGACCAATCCATCCGGCATCATCACCAACAAGCGCTCGATCGAATCCAGCGTGCTGGTCGATGACGGCCAGATCATCGTGCTGGGCGGATTGATCGGCGACGACGTCAGCGAAACCAATGAAAAAGTGCCGGTGCTGGGCGACCTGCCGGTCGTCGGCAACCTGTTCAAGTACCGTTCGCGCACGCGCAACAAGACAAACCTGATGGTATTCCTGCGACCGATCGTGATTCGCGACAACAACCAGAGTCAGGAGCTGTCGACCAACCGTTACGACTACATCCGCAAATTGCAGATCGATGCCGAACCGGATCAGCAAAAGACCGCACCGTCGCCGGCCATTTCGCCAATGATTCCGGAAATACGCGACGGCATCATGCAGATGCCGGTACAGATGCCGCCTTCACTGATGCCGAAATCATCGCAGACGCCGCGATCCAATGCGCCGTCGGATGCAATCCGTGCAATCAGGCCCGACGAACAACCCGTCGTCGAACCTACGGTCGTGCCGGCACAGGAAAACTGACGCCATGAACGGACGTGCGCTGCTGCCCTACGGTTTTGCCCGCGAGTTTTCGCTGCTGGCGATATCGGCTGAATCCGCTGCAGAATCGACTGCCGGCTCTGCTGGCGACTCTGCTGCTGAATCCGCCGGCAAGATGCAGGCCGTGCAGTTATGGATATCCGATGCAACGCGGCCAACGGCAATTGCGGAAGTCAGCCGCCGTTTCGGTCCCGTTCGCCTGCAGAAAATGGATGCCGACCAGCTCACCGCCGCGATCGCCGCCGCCTACGCAGATGCGGGCGGCGACGCGGCGCAGGTCGCCATCGAATTTGAATCGGATGTCGATCTGAACAAGATCATGCAAGACATGCCGGCCATTGAAGATCTGCTGGAATCGGCCGACGACGCACCGGTGATCCGCATGATCAATGCGCTGCTGACGCAATCGCTGCGCGAAGGAGCTTCCGATATTCACATCGAGCCGTTCGAACAGATTTCCGTCGTGCGCTTTCGCATCGACGGCAATTTGCGCGACGTTATCAAGCCGCGCAAGGCGATCCACGCTGCGCTGATCTCGCGCATCAAGATCATGGCGCAACTCGACATCGCGGAAAAACGCCTGCCGCAAGACGGACGCATCACGTTGCGCGTCGGCGGCAAGCCGGTCGATGTGCGCGTCTCCACGTTACCGACCGGACACGGCGAACGCGCGGTGCTGCGCCTGCTCGACAAGGAAGCCGGTCGCCTCGACCTGCAGCATCTCGGCATGGATGCAACGACGCTGCGCGAGTTCGATCAACTGATTGCGCAACCGCACGGCATCGTGCTCGTCACCGGTCCGACCGGTTCCGGCAAAACCACCACATTGTATGCAGCGCTGTCGCGCTTGAATTCGCCGGCGTCCAATATCCTCACCGTCGAAGACCCGATCGAATACGAACTGGCCGGCATCGGCCAGACGCAGGTGAACGCGCGCATTGACATGACGTTTGCAAAAGCGCTGCGTGCCATTCTGCGTCAGGATCCGGACATCATCATGATTGGCGAAATCCGCGATCTGGAGACCGCCCAGATTGCGGTACAGGCATCGCTCACCGGCCATCTCGTGCTGGCGACGCTGCACACCAACGACGCCGCGGCCGCCGTCACGCGCCTGCTCGACATGGGCATCGAACCGTTCCTGCTGTCGTCGTCGCTGCTCGGCGTCGTGGCGCAACGGCTGGTACGCAAGCTGTGCGTGCACTGCCGTCATTTCGACGGCACGGAATGGCACGCTGCCGGTTGCGAACATTGCGGTCACACCGGCTATCACGGTCGCGTCGGCGTTTATGAATTGCTGCAGACCGACGAAGCCATCCGCACGCAAATCCATCAGCGCGCATCGGAAGCGGACATTCGTGCCGCCGCGCAAAATGACGGCATGCGCACAATGCGTGAAGACGGCGCACGCTGGCTGGCGGAAGGCGTCACAACGCGTGCAGAACTGCTGCGCGTGACCGGAGACGATTGACGTGAAAAAGAATCGCCATGCCCGCCTTCCGCTATGAAGCCGTAGATGCCGCGGGCAGCACGCTGCGCGGCGTGCTGAACACCGACACCGCACGGTCGGCGCGCGCCGACCTGCGTGCGCAGGGATTGACGCCGATCGAGGTCTCCGCCATCACGGCGCAGATCGACGGCACGGGCAATCTGCACAAGCGGCGTTTCGGCGAACGGTTGTCGCATGTCGAACTGGCGCTCTTCACACGCCAGCTTGCCAGCCTGCTGGAAGCCGGCCTGCCGCTGGAGCAGGCATTGACCGCCTTGCTGGAACAGGCCGAACGTGCGTATCTGCGCGATCTTGTTGCCTCCGTGCGTTCGCAGGTGATGAGCGGACATGCACTGTCCGATGCGCTGGCGCAGCACCCGCGTGATTTCAACGATATCTACCGCGCACTGGTCGCGTCCGGCGAAGCGATCGGACAACTGTCGCAAGTGCTGGCACGGCTCGCCGATTACAGCGAGCGACGCAATGCGCTGGTGCAGAAACTGAAACTGGCATTTACTTATCCGGCCATCGTCACCGTCGTTGCGTTTGCGATCGTGATTTTCCTGCTGACATATGTGGTGCCGCAGATCGTGTCGGTTTTCGCCAACACCAAACAGCAATTGCCGCTGCTGACGATCCTGATGCTGGCGATTTCCGATTTCGTTCGCGCATATGGCTGGCTGGCCGCGCTGATCGCGATTGCCGCATGGTTTGCATGGCGTCATGCGCTGAAGAATCCCGCAATCAAAATGCGCTGGCACCGCTGGCTGCTGACCGCACCGCTGTACGGCAAGTTCGAACGCAGCCTGAATACCGCGCGTTTTGCCAGCACGCTGGCGATCACCACCGGTTCCGGCGTGCCCATCCTGCAGGCGCTGCAGACCAGTCACGACACGCTCGGCAACGTCGCCCTGAAAGAACAGGTCAGGCAGGCATCGGCCGGCGTGCGTGAAGGCGTTGCCCTGGCGACGGCGCTGAGCGCGAACAAGCAGTTTCCACCGATGCTGATCCACATGATTCGCGCCGGCGAAATCACCGGCACCTTGCCGGCAATGCTGGAACGCGCATCGCATGCGCAGGAACAGGATCTGGAGCGACGCGCGATGACGATCGCCAGCCTGCTCGAACCGGCACTGATTCTCGCAATGGGCGTGGTCGTTTTGCTGATCGTGCTGGCCGTGCTGATGCCGATCATTGAAATCAACCAGATGGTGCGCTAATGCCCAAACTTCCCCGCATCGCCGTCCATCCATCCGTCATCGTCAGTGCCGCTCTGTTAGCGACACTGTGTGTCAGCGGAACCTGGTGGTTTCTGCAGTTTTCAACCCCGCCGCAACGCGCACTCGCTGCAGCACCGGCGCCCTCTGTACAGATCGACAACGCGGCCACTGCCCTGCTGTTCGGCCGTGGCAGCGCCGTTGCCAGCAATTACCAGTTGAAAGGGATTGTGCTGGCCACGCTCGACAGCGACAGCGTCGCCATCGTTTCCGCCGACGGCAACGCGGCGCGCGCCGCGAAAATCGGCAGCGAAATCGGCCCCGGTGTACGCGTGCTGGAAATCCATGCCGATGGCGTTTTGCTGTCCGACAACGGTGTACAGAAACAGGTGCCGTTGCCACGCCCGCAATCGCAACCCGCCAAACAGGAAAAAGCCGCGGCAAAATAACTGCAACGTCCGCCCTGCACGCTCCGCCCGCGGCCGCATGCCGCCCTTCTCGCCGTGATATCATTGGCGACGAAATTTTGCGCGCGAATTGCACAAAACATCACACGCAAAACAAGCCGGTTTGCAGCGCCAAACGGCCAAAGCCGCCGTCAACCGACCGCTCGCCGCACGCTTCGGTCACCCGAGCACCATTCACACTTTGCCCTGAACGGATTCAGCCATGCGGATACATCATTTCCTGGTCAGCTGCATTCTTGCCGTTGCAACCCTGTCGGCGCATGCATTCGAACGGCCGTTTCCGGAGAATGCGAAGCGTGGCCTGATGACGCCGGACAACTATCCGCGTGTAGTGATTAACGACAAGCCGCGCGTGCTATCGGCCGGTTCCCGCATCTGGAACCAGGACAATCTGATCGAAATGCCGGCGTCGTTGCGTGGCGAAGATCTTCCGGTCTTTTACACGGAAAACTTCGAGGGCGATATCGACCGCATCTGGATTTTGACGCCCGAGGAAGCCAAACGCTCCGCACCGAAACCGGTTCCGCTGCCGACACCGCTGCCCGCGCCAAAGCCGTTGCCGAAACCGGTTCCGACTCCGGAAGCGTCAAACTAATCATTATTTGAAGCAGTCATTCATGCAGAAAAAAGTATTCATCAAGACGTTCGGTTGCCAGATGAACGAGTACGACTCGGACAAGATGGCCGACGTGCTCAACGCCTCCGACGGCCTGATCAAGACCGACAGACCGGAAGACGCCGACGTCATCCTGCTCAACACCTGTTCCGTGCGCGAAAAGGCCCAGGAAAAAGTGTTCTCCGATCTCGGCCGTTTGCGCGAACTGAAGCTGGCCAATCCCGATCTGGTGATCGGTGTCGGCGGTTGTGTCGCGTCGCAGGAAGGCGAAGCGATCGTCAAGCGCGCGCCGTATGTTGATCTGGTGTTCGGTCCGCAGACGTTGCACCGCCTGCCGGACATGCTGAAGCAGCGCCGCTCGACCGGCCGCTCGCAGGTCGACATCAGCTTCCCTGAAATCGAAAAGTTCGATCACATGCCGCCAGCAAAGGTCGACGGCGCATCGGCCTTCGTGTCGATCATGGAAGGTTGCAGCAAGTACTGCAGCTACTGCGTGGTGCCGTACACGCGCGGCGAAGAAGTGTCGCGCCGCTTCGAAGATGTGCTGGCCGAAGTCGCCGGACTTGAAGCGCAAGGTGTGAAGGAAATCACGTTGCTGGGCCAGAACGTCAACGCGTATCGCGGCAAGATGCATGATGGGGAGATCGCCGACTTCGCACTGCTGATCGAATACATCGCCGAATTCGCCGGCATCGAACGCATCCGTTTCGTCACCAGCCATCCGAAGGAATTCACGCAGCGCCTGATCGACACCTACGCCAAAGTACCGAAGCTGGTCGATCACCTGTACCTGCCGGCGCAGCACGGTTCCGATCGCATTCTGGCGGCGATGAAACGCGGCTACACCTCGCTCGAATACAAATCGGTGTTGCGCAAACTGCGTGCGATTCGTCCGAACATTTCGATTTCGTCCGACTTCATTGTCGGCTTCCCCGGCGAAACCGACGAAGATTTCGAAGCGATGATGAAACTGATCACCGATATCGGTTACGACAACAGCTTCAGCTTCATTTTCAGTCCGCGTCCCGGCACACCGGCCGCCAATCTGGAAGATGACACACCGTACGACGTCAAGCTGAAACGCCTGCAACGTCTGCAAGCCGTGATCGATGCCAACACGCGTCGTTACAGCGATGAAATGGTCGGCAGCGTGCAACGCATTCTGGTCGAAAGCGCAGCGAAGAAGGAAGCCGGCGATCTGCAGGGCCGTACCGAAAACAATCGCGTCGTCAATTTCGCCGGCGGTCCGAATGCGGATCGACTGATCGGCCAGTTGATCGACGTCAACATCACGCAATCGCACGGCTACACGCTGCGCGGTGAAGTCATCGTCAAACAATAATTTTTGCGGACAACCCAGTTCAATTGAAAACCAAAACTGCTGTTCAACCGTCGTACTTCACCCCGGAACCGCTGGACAACAAGCGGCTTGCACATTTGTGCGGTCCGATGGATGAAAACCTGCGACAGATTTCCGCCGCGCTCGACGTAACGATCTTCCGTCGCGGCGAAAAATTCATCGTCAGCGGCAGCAATGCCGAACGCGCGGTAGCGATTCTCGATCAGTTCTACAAGGAAGCGAATCGCATCATTCCGCTGGAAGAAATCCAGCTGGCGCTGGTAGAACAACGTGCCGGACTGGCCGAGCCGGAACTGGCTGTGCCTGCCGCGGCAAAGAAAACGGCGTCGCGAAAAAAAACTGACGAATCCGTCACCGATGCTCCTGTCCTGAAAACCCGCCGCCACGATTTGCGCGGGCGCACGCCGCACCAGATCCAGTATCTGAAGGCGATCATGGATCACGACATCACGTTCGGCGTCGGCCCGGCCGGCACCGGCAAGACCTATCTCGCCGTTGCCTGCGCAGTCGATGCGCTGGAACGCGATGCGGTCAAACGCATCGTGCTGACACGTCCTGCCGTCGAAGCGGGCGAACGTCTCGGCTTTCTGCCCGGCGATCTGGCACAAAAAATCGATCCGTATCTGCGCCCGCTGTACGACGCGCTGTACGATCTGCTCGGCTTCGATCGCACGCAAAAGATGTTCGAAAAACAGGCGATCGAAATCGCACCGCTCGCCTACATGCGCGGCCGTACGTTGAACCATGCGTTCGTCATCCTCGACGAGGCGCAGAACACGACGCCGGAACAGATGAAGATGTTCCTGACGCGTATCGGTTTCGGCAGCAAGGCAGTCATCACCGGCGACATCACGCAGATCGATTTGCAACATCATCAGAAGAGCGGACTGGTCGAGGCGATCGACGTGCTGAGCGATGTGCGCGGCCTCGCCTTTACGCGTTTTTCCAGCGCCGACGTGGTGCGTCACCCATTGGTGGCCCGCATCGTCGATGCATACGAGGAAGCGAATCAACCGGCAAAACGGACCGCAGCACCCGCACGCAAAACCACGACCAGAAATGCTGCAAAAAAATAAACTCTCGCTGTCCGTCCAGTATCCGGATGCCCGCCTGCAGGATGTGCTGACGCGACCTTTGTTGCGGCAATGGGTCAAGGCGGCGCTGCTGGCACCGGCACAGATCACGTTGCGCTTCGTCGATGCCGAGGAAGGCCGCGTGCTGAATCGCACCTACCGCGGCAAGGATTACGCCACCAATGTGCTGACCTTCGCCTATTCGGAAGACGAGGAAGACGGACTCGGCGAACTTGCCGAGCTCGGTGACGTGCAGGCCGACATCATTTTCTGTACCGAGGTCCTGGAAAGCGAAGCCGCCGAACAGCAGAAATCGCTGGAAGCGCACGCCGCCCATCTGGTTGTGCACGGCATGTTGCACGCGCAAGGCTACGACCACGAGTCCGACGATGAAGCGGAAGAGATGGAATCGCTGGAAATCGACATTCTCGCAACGCTGGGATTTCCGAATCCGTACCTGCAAGGCTGAAAGCCGCAACGTTCCAAAACGCCGTGGCGCCGGAACCGCATTTTTGGAAGCCCTACCGCATTTGTTGTATCCTGACAGCCCTGAAACAACCGCAACGGCACTCCGCCCATGCAAGATATTCCCCCCCAGAGCGGTAAATCCGGTGAAGCAAAGCCGGTCCGCTCACTGTTCGAACGCCTGACATCGCTGATCGCGCCCGGCCCCGACAGCCGCGCAGAGCTGTTGGCTACCCTGCAAGACGCCCATGAACGCAATCTGATCGACGCCGATGCGCTGTCGATGATCGAGGGCGTATTCCAGGTTTCCGAACTGACTGCGCGCGACATCATGGTGCCGCGCTCGCAAATGGATGTGATCGATATCACCACACCGATCGAGGAATGGATTCCGATGGTGCTGGAAACGGCCCACTCGCGCTTTCCCGCCGTCGAAGGTGAACGTGACAAGGTGGTCGGCATCCTGATGGCGAAGGATCTGCTGCGCTATTACGCGGAAGAATCGTTCGATGTTCGGCAAAAATTGCGCACCGCCGTCTTCATTCCGGAATCGAAACGTCTGAACGTGCTGTTGAGCGACTTCCGCGCCAAGCACAATCACATGGCGATCGTGGTTGATGAGTATGGCGGCGTCGCCGGCCTGATCACGATCGAGGACGTGCTGGAACAAATCGTCGGCGATATCGAGGACGAATACGATTTCGACGAAGATGAAGACAACATCATCGCCGTGCGCGACGGCAAGGACGGCCCGCGCTGGCGTGTCAAGGCGTTGACCGAGATCGAGCAGTTCAACGAAGAACTCGGCACCGCCATCAACAATCCGGATGTCGACACGATCGGCGGCTTCATCGCCGATCATCTGGCGCGCGTACCGCACAAGGGCGAGATTGCAGAAATCGATGACTTGCGCTTTACGATTCTGCGTGCCGACGCGCGCCACATCCACATGGTACTGGTGGAAAAACTGCCGCCGTCGGCAGCAGAAGAAGATGCGCTTGAAGACTGATCGTTCGATCTCCGGGATTGCGGTCGTTCGCCGTCCTGTTCGCCGTCTTGTTGGTCGTCCTGTTTGCGGTTCTGCTCGTTTCGAATTTCCCTCACGCATGACCGCATGAATTTCCGTTCACTTCTTCATCCGTCGCCTGTTCAATCCGTCATCGCGGCCTTCATCGCGGGGGCATTGAACGTATTCGCGTTTGCGCCGTTCGGCTGCTGGTGGTTGCAGTTATTGACACTGGCGCTGCTGTTCCATCTGGTTCTGCAAACGGCGTCGGTCAAACGCAGCATGCTGCTCGGCTGGGTATTCGGATTCGGTTGGCTGTTGTGCTGCATTTACTGGTTGTACATCAGCATGCACGACTACGGCGGCATGCCGGCACCAATGGCTGCGCTGGCTGTGGTTTTGCTGGCAGCCGTACTCGGACTTTTCGTCGGCATCGCAACCGGTTCCGCAACGCAATTCCACCGACGACTGCAGCCGTCGTCCGCCGTCATGCTGCTGCTGGTATTGCCTGCCGTGTGGGCGCTGGCCGAATGGCTGCGCGGCTGGATACTGACCGGTTTTCCGTGGACGGTTTCCGGCTATGCGCATACGTCCAGTCCGCTGGCAGGTTTCGCGCCGCTGATCGGGGTATACGGCATCGGCTGGCTCGCCGCACTGCTGGCCGGTTGCCTCGCATTGCTTCCGACAAGAAAATCCGCCATCGTATTGGTTGCCTGCATTATGGCCACAGGTTTCGGCGCGAAACAGGTCGCATGGACAACGCCGAACGGGCAACCGATTGCGGTTCGTCTGGTACAGGGCAACGTGCCGCAGGAAATGAAGTTCGACGCCGAACAGGTCAACGCGACATTGACGCTGTACGAAGACATGATTCGCGCCGCCCCCGCCGACCTGATTGCGATACCGGAAACCGCGCTGCCGCTGCTGCTGCATCAACTGCCGCAGGACTATCTGCCACGCTTGTCCGAATTCGCTACCGCGTCCAACAGCCATCTCGCCATCGGCGTGCCGGTCAGCGACGCGCCGCAACAATATGCCAACAGCATGATCGGCATTTCACCGGCACCGGCCGGTCTCGCCGCACCCGCTTTCTACCGCTACGACAAGCATCATCTGGTGCCATTCGGCGAATTCATTCCGTTCGGCTTCCGCTGGTTCGTCAACATGATGCATATCCCGCTCGGCGAATTCACGCGCGGCGACGCAACGCCGGTTCCGTTCGCGGTCAAGGATCAATGGGTCTTGCCGAATATCTGCTACGAAGATCTGTTCGGTGAGGAAATCGCCAAACAGCTGTACACCAATCAGCAGGCCGGCGAACCGGTCGCCACCATGCTGCTGAATATTTCCAATATTGCATGGTTCGGCGATTCGATCGCGCTGCCGCAGCACTTGCAGATTTCGCAAATGCGCGCGATTGAAACCGGTCGCCCGATGCTGCGTTCGACCAACACCGGCGCCACTGCCGTTATCGATCCGACCGGCACCGTCGTCGCGCGGCTCAAGCCGTTCGAACGCGGTGTATTGACTGCATCGGTGCAAGGCTACAGCGGCCTCACGCCTTACGTGGTCGTCGGCAACGCCTTCATCGTGCTGCTCGTGCTGGCGATGCTGCTCGTCGCCTGGCGTCTGACGCGCCGCAAACTAACAGCACGATAAACAACACGACAGCTGACCGAATCTGCGTCACAGGCAGTCTTTTCCGCCGTGTTGTCTGGAATGCATCAACCCCACTAACCATGGGGAAAACCCGTTAAAATCTGGGGTTTCGGCAAATCCCTCCTCACTCGCATCGAGTGATGCAACAATTCAAACAAGATGCTCACATTTCAACAGATCATTCTGACGCTCCAGAAGTACTGGGATGCGCAAGGCTGCGCACTGCTGCAGCCGTACGACATGGAAGTCGGCGCCGGTACGTCGCACACCGCGACCTTCCTGCGCGCCATCGGCCCCGAGCCATGGCGCGCCGCATATGTACAACCATCGCGTCGCCCGAAAGACGGCCGCTATGGCGAAAATCCGAATCGCCTGCAGCACTACTATCAATTTCAGGTCGTGCTGAAACCGGCGCCGGAAAACATTCTTGAACTGTATCTCGGCTCGCTCGAAGCACTCGGCTTCGACCTAAAGCAAAACGACATCCGCTTCGTCGAGGACGATTGGGAAAACCCGACGCTGGGCGCCTGGGGCCTCGGCTGGGAAGTCTGGCTCAACGGCATGGAAGTCACGCAATTCACCTACTTTCAGCAGGTCGGCGGCATCAACTGCAAACCGATCACCGGTGAGATCACGTACGGCCTCGAACGCCTCGCAATGTATCTGCAGGGCGTCGACAATGTCTACGACCTGACGTGGACCGAAGGCAAGGACGGCAAGAAACTGACCTACGGCGATGTTTACAAGCAGAACGAGATCGAGCAATCGACCTATAACTTCGAACACAGCGACGCCGATTTCCTGTTCACCGCATTCGGCGCACATGAGAAACAAGCGCTGAACCTGATGGAACACAAGCTCGCGTTGCCTGCTTACGAGCAGGTATTGAAAGCGGCACACACGTTCAATCTGCTGGATGCACGCGGCGCAATTTCTGTCACCGAACGCGCAGCCTACATCGGTCGCATTCGCAATCTTGCACGCAGCGTTGCACGCAGCTATCTGGACAGCCGCGCACGCCTCGGCTTCCCGATGGCAACACCAGAACATGCCGCCGAAGTGCTGGCCCAGATCGAGAAGGAAGCGGCATAAGCATGACTACCGATACAAAAAATCTGCTCGTCGAATTGTTCGTCGAGGAACTGCCGCCCAAAGCATTGAAAAAAATCGGTGACGCCTTTGCACAAACATTGCAGGCATCACTTGCGGCTCAAGGTTTGCTCGAAGCAGGCAGCACGCTGACGCATTTCGCCTCGCCGCGTCGTCTCGGCGTACATCTGACGCAAGTCGTCAATCAGGCCGACGACAAACAGGTCGCACAAAAACTGATGCCGGCTTCGGTCGGCCTAACCGCCGACGGCAAAGCCACACCGGCACTGCTGAAAAAACTGACTGCGCTCGGCACAGATGAATCCGCCGTCGCCGGACTCAAGCGCGAATCCGACGGCAAGGCCGACGTGCTGTTCTTCAACAGCGTCGTCACCGGCGCCACCCTCGCCGAAGGTTTGCAAAAAGCGCTGGAAGAAACGTTAACCAAACTGCCGATTCCAAAAGTCATGACGTATCAACTGGCTGATGGCTGGGAATCCGTCAACTTCGTGCGCCCTGCTCACGGCCTGGTCGCGTTGTACGGCGCAGATGTCGTGCCGGTTTCCGTGCTCGGCCTGCAGTCAGGCAGCACCACGCACGGGCATCGCTTCGAAGCGGGTATTGATCCGGTCTTCATCCGCAATGCCGACATGTATGAAACGCAACTGGCTAGCGAAGGCGCAGTCATCGCCGGTTTCGCCGCACGCCGCGCAGAAATCGTCCGTCAACTCGCTGCGGCCGCTGTCGAAGCCGGCAGCAACCTGAAGCCGATCGACGACGAAGCGCTGCTCGATGAAGTGACCGGTCTGGTCGAACGTCCGAACGTGCTGATCGGGCAGTTTGAAGAAGCGTTCCTCGACGTCCCGCAGGAATGCCTGATCCTGACGATGAAGGCGAACCAGAAGTACTTCCCGCTGCTGGATGCAAATGGCAAGCTGTCGAACAAATTCCTGATCGTCTCCAACATTCGTCCGGCCGACGCCAGCGCCGTCATCGGCGGCAACGAGCGCGTCGTGCGCCCGCGTCTGGCCGATGCAAAGTTCTTCTTCGACCAGGATCGCAAGAAGACGCTGGAATCGCGTGTCGCCGGACTGGACAAGGTCGTGTATCACAACAAACTCGGTACCCAAGGCGAACGCATCGCACGCGTGCGCGAGATTGCCAAGGCAATTGCCGCAAAACTCGGCGTCGATGCGCAACAGGCAGACACCGCCGCGCAACTGGCGAAAGCCGATCTGTTGACCGACATGGTCGGCGAATTTCCTGAACTGCAAGGCATCATGGGGCGTTACTACGCACAACATGACGGCTTGCCGGCTGCAGTCGCCGATGCGATCGAAGATCACTACAAGCCGCGTTTTGCCGGCGACGAATTGCCACGCAATCAAGTCGGTGTCGTCGTCGCGCTGGCAGACAAGCTGGAAACGCTGATTGGCCTGTTCAGCATCGGCCAGGTACCGACCGGCGACAAGGACCCGTTCGCCTTGCGTCGTCATGCGCTCGGCATCATCCGCATGCTGATCGAGGGCAAACTCGACATCGGCATCGACGATCTGATCGCCGCGGCAGAAAAGTCGTTCAGCGGCCTGTCGGCCGAACATCGCGCCGCACTACTGAACTTCATTTTCGATCGCCTCGCCAATACGTTGCGCGAACAAGGTTACAGCGCGCAGGAAATCGATGCGGTACTGGCATTGCAGCCGCAACGTCTGGCCGACGTGACGCAACGCCTTGCTGCCGTGCGTGCATTCGCTGCGTTGCCGGAAGCCGAAAGCCTCGCTGCTGCCAACAAGCGCGTCGGCAACATCCTGAAAAAAGTCGAAGGCGAAGTCGCTCCCAAGGTCGATACCGCGCTGCTGAAAGAATCCGCCGAAGTCGCATTGAACCAGACGCTTGTCACGGTCAAGCCGCAAGCCGATGCCGCATTCGCACGCGGCGATTACACCGCATCATTGCAGGCTTTGGCTGCATTGAAAACGCCGGTCGATGCCTTCTTCGATGGCGTGATGGTAAACGCGGAAGACGCTGCACTGCGCAACAATCGTCTGGGTCTTCTGGCGACGCTGCATGCAGCGATGAACCAGGTTGCCGACATTTCCCGTCTGGCAAATTGATTCACACTGCATTACACATCGTGACGATCAACATGCGGTCTTTTTCCTGAAAGGCTTCCGATGAAACTGGTTATTCTCGATCGCGACGGCGTCATCAATCAGGATTCGGACGACTTCATCAAGTCGCCCGACGAATGGATTCCGATTCCGGGTTCGCTGGAAGCCATCGCACGCTTGAATCAGGCCGACTATCGTGTGGTCGTCGCCACCAATCAATCGGGCATCGCACGCGGCAAGTTCAACATCATGACCTTGAATGCGATCCATCAAAAGATGCACGCCGCCGCGCAATCGGTCGGTGCCGATATCGATGCCGTGTTTTTCTGCCCACATGCAGCAGACGATAATTGCGATTGCCGCAAACCGAAGGCCGGCATGCTGGAATCGATTGCCAAACGCTTCGAGGTGAATCTGAAAGGTGTGCCGAGCGTCGGCGATTCGTTACGCGATTTGCAGGCGGGCTTTGTTGTCGGCAACAAGCCCTATCTGGTTCTGACCGGCAAAGGGGAAATGACACGTGCAAAGGGCGGCCTGCCTCCAGGCACGATGACTTTTCCCGATCTGGCTGCAGTCGTCGATCATCTATTGATGGAACCGGGAAAAACCGTCATGTGATCGGCGCCAGACCTATCGGCCGCATATAAACTACACAAGAACTGTCCGCCTGCATTCGTGCAGGTGAAAACTGGAGATTCGATGTATAACGCTTTTCTGCTTTTACGCTCGCTGCTGTTCGCGCTGATCATGCTGATCGTGACGCCAATCTGGGCACTCATCTGTTTTCTTGTTGCACCGTTTCCGTATACGACTCGTTACTACGTCACGTCGCGCTGGAATGTCTTCATCATCTGGCTCGCCAAGGTGCTGTGCGGAATTCGCTATCAGATCAAGGGATACGAGAATCTGCCGGATGCACCGGTCATTCTGCTTTCCAAACATCAATCGGCATGGGAAACCATTTTCCTGCTCTGCAACATGCCGCGCCCGCTGGTATTCGTTCTGAAACGCTCGCTGATCTACATCCCGCTGTTCGGCTGGGCGCTTGCACTGTTGCGCATGATCGCCATCGATCGCAACAACGGCCGCGACGCATTTGCACAGGTGGCGCGCGACGGTGCGCAGCGACTGCAGGATGGTCAATGGATCATCATGTTCCCGGAAGGCACGCGCATTCCGGTCGGACAGCGCGGCAAATACAAAGTCGGCGGCACGCGACTTGCGGTCGAAACCAACACACTGATCGTACCGATCGCACTCAACGCTGGCGAATGCTGGCCGCGCAATGCCTTCATCAAGCGCCCAGGTCTGATCACGGTATCGATCGGCAAGCCAATTTCTCCGGAAGGTCGCACTGCGGTCGATCTGATGCAGGAAGTCGAAAATTGGATAGAATCCGAAATGCGCGTGATTTCACCGCATGCCTATCCAGCCGAACAGAACCGATAATACGATCCGATCCTTGAAGCTGCTCCGTCATACCTCACCCGACCCGCAACAGCTTTCGCTGCAGCTCGACTTCTTCTCTGCGGATTTTTCATCGCAGCCCAAGGTCGATCATCCTGCACCGAAGCAGGCGCCGGATGTGCCGCGTCCGTTGCAGGTTATTTCCCCTGTCGACGCACCGAAGCCGGTACCGAACGGAAAGCGGCGCGTGCAAATGGGTGAGCACACGCTCGATTATGCGCTGGTGCGTTCCAAGCGCCGCTCGATCGGTTTCATGATCGATGACGATGGCTTGCGCATCACGGCGCCGAAGTGGGTCACGCTGACCGAAATCGAAAACGCGATCTGTGAAAAGCAGCGCTGGATTTTTACCAAGCTCAACGAACGCCGTGAACGTTCTGCACGCCGGCTGCAACCGCAGATGGAATGGCGCGACGGCAGCAAGCTGCCGTATCTTGGCGAGGACATCACACTGCGCATTTTGTCGACGCAAAGCGCCGGCATTCTGTACGATCCGGCGACGAAAGAACTGACGGTATGCCTGCCGCTCGATGCAGCCGAACAGCAATTGAAGGATCGTGTCCAGGGCTGGCTGCAACTGGAAGCCAAGCGCATCTTTGCCGAACGTCTGCCGATCTACGCTGAGAAACTCCGCGTCAGCTATCAATCGTTTGCCTTGTCGTCGGCGATGACGCAGTGGGGTTCATGCACGGCAGACGGCAAGATTCGCCTGAACTGGCGACTGATTCATTTTGCTTTGCCGTTGATCGATTATGTGATTGCACATGAACTGTCGCATTTGCGCGAGATGAATCACAGCCCGCAGTTCTGGGCGACTGTGCAGTCGGTATTCCCGGAATTCGCCGCAGCGAAAAAAGCGTTGCGCGATCATGCGCCGGAAACGCTGCCGATCTTCTAGCTTTTCAAGCTCGCAACTCCCGCAACGCGTCCTCATTCCCTCGACAGGCATTGCACCTGCCGCATCCAGCCATTATTCCTTGCGTTCAATCAGTTCGACCTTGTAGCCGTCCGGATCGGTAACGAACGCAATCACGGTTGATCCGCCCTTGACCGGCCCGGCTTCGCGTGTCACGTTGCCGCCCGCTGCCTTGACGTCCGCACAGGCCTTGTAGGCATCCGGGACGCCGATGGCGATATGACCATAGGCCGTTCCCATATCGTACTGATCGATACCATAGTTGTACGTCAATTCCAGTTCGGCATGATCCGGATTGGTGCCGTAACCGACAAAGGCCAGCGTATATTTGTATTCCGGATTTTCGGTCTTGCGCAGCAGATTCATGCCGAGCACATTGGTGTAGAAGTCGATGGAACGCTGCAGATCGCCAACGCGAAGCATGGTGTGAAGAATGCGCATGGTAAACCCCGTAAGTCGATGAACAGTAAAGAAGACGTCGATGAAGAAGTTGCCAATTTTATGCCGACCGGATTTTCCTTGCAGGCAGTGGCGTCAAGTGACGACGATGATCAAAGCCGATTCGCCAGCGCCACGTAATGTTCGAGTGCAATCGCTTCCGGGCGCAATTGCGGGTCAATGCCGACTTCGAGCAGATCACTTTCCTCGAACATGCCAGCCAGGCAATTGCGAATGACCTTGCGACGTTGCGAGAACGCCTTCTGAACGACCTGCTCCAGCTTTGATGAATCACACGGCAAAGGCTGCGCAACCGGAATCATTCGCACGATCGCGGATTCCACACGTGGCGGCGGATCGAAGGCCTCCGGCGGCACGACGAACATCAGTTCCATGTGATAACGCCACTGCAGCATCACGGACAGGCGTCCGTACGTCTTGGTTCCCGGCCCCGCAACCATGCGCTCCACAACTTCCTTCTGCAGCATGAAATGCTGGTCCTGCACGTGCGGGGCGATGTCTGCCAGATGAAACAGTAGCGGACTGGAAATGTTGTACGGCAGATTGCCGACTACGCGCAGCTTGCGGTCCGCCGGAACCGGGATTGCAGAAAAATCGAACTGCAGTGCATCGGCCGAATGCACGACCAATCTCGACGGATCGAATTTCTTTTTCAGTCGCTCGACCAGATCACGGTCGAGTTCGACCACATGCAGTTGTTCGACTTCCTCCACCAGCAGGCTGGTCATGGCAGCCAGGCCGGGGCCGATCTCGACCATCGTGTCGTGCGGTTGCGGGTCGATGGCGCGAATGATGTTGTGCAATACGATATCGTCAGTCAGAAAGTTCTGGCCGAAGCGTTTGCGGGGAATGTGTTTCATGGATGAAATCGAGGCCGGTGAATTGAGGTCGAAACGCGACCTGCCTACGCTGATACCGACGACGATGCTGCCGCCATGTGTGCTGCAACGCGTATCGCTTCTAGCATGCTGCCGTGATCGGCCTGGCCGAGTCCTGCTGCAGCCAGATCGAGCGCAGTGCCATGATCGACCGATGTACGGATGATGGGGAGACCGAGCGTGATGTTGACGCCGAGACCGAAGCTCGCATACTTGAGCACCGGCAAACCCTGATCGTGATACATCGCCAGCACGCAATCGGCATGTTG
This sequence comes from Oxalicibacterium sp., assembly GCF_035565035.1. Lineage (GTDB taxonomy): Bacteria > Pseudomonadota > Gammaproteobacteria > Burkholderiales > Burkholderiaceae_D > Oxalicibacterium. The sequence goes on from NZ_DATMTD010000011.1 coordinate 54,985, forward strand.
CAGGTGACGTTGCTGGAATAGGGTATCGGCCGGATACGGGCCGTGCGCAGCGATGCCTTTTTTCTGCGCAGCCGCCAGCGCCGGTTTGATGATGTCGATTTCTTCGTGGCCAAGATAACCGTCTTCGCCTGCGTGCGGATTCAGTCCGGTAACAAGAATGCGCGGCTTTGCGATGCCGAATTTCTTTTGCAGCTCGGTGTGAATGATGTCGAGGATATCGGTCAGGCTGTCGAACGTGATTGCCGCCGCCACGTCCTTCAGCGCCAGATGCGTGGTTGCCAGCGCAACGCGCAACGGTTGTGGTGTGGCATTGGTCGCCAGCATCATGACGACCTGCGACGTCGCTGTTTTTTCCGCCAGATATTCCGTGTGACCGGTGAACGGTACGCCGGCGTCGTTGATGGTGCTTTTCTGCAGCGGCGCAGTCACGATGGCGTCGAAGTGACGTTGCAGCACACCGTCGATTGCCACATCGAGCGTCTGTAACACCGCACGACCGTTTTTTGCATCCAGCGTGCCTGCGACGACAGGCGCATTGAGCGGACAATCGATGACGGCCAGTTGATCACGCGGAAAACATGGCAGCCCTTCCTGCTGCATCGCCTGCACCGACAAGGCAGAAAGGCGAATCGCCGGATTGATCTCGGCTGCGAGCATTGCCAGAAAGGCGGCATCGCCGATCAGAACGCTTTTCACATCGGCACGCAATTCCCACGCAGCCCGGATCGAGATTTCCGGGCCGATGCCTGCGGGTTCCCCGCAGGTGATTGCAATTGTCGGGCGCTTGTTCATCGCATCTCCCGATTCGGGTGAAAAGGTATTACTGATCATTCAACCGGAATTCGACATAGGCCTGATCGCGTATCTGGCGAATCCAGTCCTGCGTCGCTTCTTCCAGTTTCCGTTCACGGATCGCCTGGCGTGCAGCGGCACGCTTGCGCTCCTGCGATACGTCATCGATCTTGCGTTCTTTTACCAGAATCAAATGGAAGCCGAACGGCGATTCAATCGGCTCGCTGACCTGTCCGACCTGTAGTTCATTCATTGCCCGCTCGAATTCCGGAACGGTATCTCCCGGATAGATCCAGCCGAGATCACCGCCCTTCGAAGCCGACAAGTCGTTGGAATACAGACGTGCAAGTTCTTCGAACGTTGCAGCGTGATTATCCAGACGCTGCTTGAGCTCAAGCAATTTGCGTTTTGCTTCCGCGGCCGAAACGACTTGATTCACCTTGATCAGGATATGGCTGGCATGCGTCTGTTGCACACTGACCGGCGCAGCCGTACCTTCTTCCGGGGCAGCGCTACGCATAACGCTTTGCGTACGTTTTCCGATCAGCTTGAGAATATGGAAACCGTTGCCGCTCTTGACCACAGGAGCAATCTGTCCTTGCTGCAAATTGGCAACCGCATCGACAAACAATTGCGGCAGGCGATCCTGCGAACGCCAACCCATGTCGCCGCCAGACAAGCCATCCGGCGCATCCGAATACGCTGCTGCAAGCTTGCCAAAATCCCCACCTGCATTCAACTGGGCAATGACCTCATCTGCGCGCTTCCGGCTCTCGGCAAGTTGCTGTTCCGTAGCATTCTCCGGTACGCGAATCAGGATTTGTCCGATATCCAGTTCCTGTGGAACGGCAGTCGACGTACCGCTGTGTTCAGCAAGATAGGCGTCGATTTCCGCATCCGAAATCTGGATCTTGTTATCGACCTCGAGTTCACGCAAACGCTGCGTCATCATTTCATTGCGAATGTCTTCGCGGAATTTTGCGTATTCCATGCCGTCCTGTTCCAGACGCTTGCGGAATTCCGACATCGACATTTTGTTTTGATCGGCGATTCTGGCGACGGCACGATCGAGCATCGCATCGTCAATCTTGATGCCGCGTTCTTTCGCCTTTTGCAATTGCGCACGTTCGACAATCATGCGCTCTATCAATTGTCGATGCAGTTGCTGTGGCGGCGGCATCTGGCCGCCTTGGCTTTTCAGACGATTTTCGATCACTTGCAGGCGCTGCAGAAACTCCTGCCGCGTAATCACATCGCTGTTGACGACGACAAGTATTGCATCGGACAGTCGCGGCTGTGCGCGTGCCGATGTGCTGCTTCCTGCTGGCGAAGTTGAACTGGTGCCTTGTGCATGTGCGACGAACGACATGCAACAGGTCGTCGCCACGAATACCAGCGCCTGACAGCAATGCGAGATTTGTTTCTGGATTCGATACATTGGATAGAAAATACTCATGGTTACTTACCGGATCGGTAGTCAGTCGGATTGAGTGATGGCTTGATAGCCGGGGATACTGGTTCGTAGTGCCGATAATGGATCAGAGCCAAGCTTGGTCAGTCCGCTCAGTTCCAGCTGGAAGAACAGGCTGGAATTGGATTCACCGGTGGATGTCGGGATGCGTTGTGCGACGATACGGAAAATCCAGCAATCGGCTTTGTATTCAAGGCCAAGCAGCCCCTCGGACAATCCATTCGCCGGCGGCACATTCAACGGCGTCGTATTACGCTCGGCATAATTGTTATCCAGCGAATAATTGACACGTGCCACACCGTACCAGCGATCTGCAATCGGCCATTGTCCGGATACGTCAATCTGGCGCAGCTCGTTCGGAACGTCGATGCGATAACTCAGATTCAATACTTTTTTCGGTTCCGGCCGCCAGCTAGCCGTATAGTTGGCACGCGTGACATCCTTCTGGGTCGCACTATATTGCACAGTCGCTTCCGTGCTGAACTCGTCGGAAAAACGAACCGCCACCGACGCCAGCAAATCGGATTTTGTATCGTTGCTGCTAACTTGCCCTGGAAGCGTCACGCGCTGGTCCTCGAAATAGAACCGCTGCCCCAAAGCGACGCGCAAGCGTTCAGCGCCGTCCGGTTCGATATAGCGAGATACCACAGCGGCTGTCAGCTGGTCGGCATCACTGATCCGGTCGTAACCGACGAAACGATTTTCACTGAATATCTGGGCAAAACTCAGATCGGCTTCGCCCGTATCGAAGATCGGCGTACGGCTCTGATCGCGATATGGGGTCTTCACATAAAACAGTCGTGGCTCCAGCGTCTGCGTCATGCTGTTGCCGAATAAACTGGCCTCACGCTCAAAAACCAGACCACTGTCCAACGAAAATGTCGGCAACGTATAGCCAGGGTTCGTGTCGTATGCGATGCCATTGTTGAACTGCGCGCCGGTGTTTTCCAGGTTGTAACTGGCGGCAGTCAACGACACCTTGGGCGTAATGAAATAGCTGGGACGTATGATCGGATACGAAATGGATGGATTGATAACGAAGCGATCGCCACGCACATAATCAGGATGCTGGAAATTGGTGGCCTGGACAGTAGTAGCCCAGTCAAATCCACCTACGTCGTATTGATTACCTCGCCAAGTTAATTGTGGAAGGCGATCGTACGGACGGGTGATGGGCGCATCAGGATCCTGCAGCACTTGGTAATTGGAAGCGCGTGCGGTCGCCGTCCAGAAACTTCCCGAATAATTAAAATAAAGATCGCGTAACAACAGTCGTTCCGTACTTGTTGCCAGATTTTGCGAAAAATCGCTCGGATAATCGTCATCCGATGCCGAATTAAGATTCCATCCAAACGATGCTTGTGGACTTAAACGCTGCTGGTGTAACGATGCAATCGAATAACGGTCCGTTTGCGTCTCTCTGTCATTCGACAAATATTCGAACCTGGTTTCACCCGAATAATCGTTATCCAGATAGCGCGCGTCGCCGCCGAGCAACAAGCCTCTACGAGCGATATATCGCGGTGACAAGGTGAAGTCGCGATTCGGTGCGATATTGAAATAATACGGCGCCATGACCTCCAAGCCGCCCCGGCTGCTCGAGCCGATGCTTGGCGCCAGAAATCCCGACTTACGCGCATCGGAAAGCGGAAACGTGATGTACGGTGTACCGACAATAGGTACGTCCTTGAAATAAATGACCGCAGAATTCGCCGTTCCGGTATCCGTCCCTTTGTCGAAGGACATGGTGTTCGATTTCAAATACCAATCAGGATCCGGTCCTTCACATGTGCTGTAGGTCCCGCTGCTGACGATCGCGCGATCCTGCGATTCAAAATCAATGCGATCGGCCGTGCCGTGCGCATTGTTTGCTTTCATGTGATAAGTCGGATTCGTGACATATCCCTGCCCCGAATCCATCTTGAAGCGCATCTTGTCGCCGGTATAACGATCGCCAAATCGTGTCATGCGCACGTTACCGTTGGCCTCGACCTCGTCTTCCTCGATCCAGTAGGTCGCATGATCTGAATTCACCGTCGTCCCGCCACGCACGATTTCCACATCGCGCTCAAGAACAATTTCCCGGTCGGGACGACCTGTCATTTGCTCCGCACTGACGTCCGTTTCCGCCTGGTCGTCCGCAGTTTTCTGCGTTGCCGATTGTGCGGCCGCCGGCAGCGCGAAGGCCGTCGCTGCCACCGCAGTGACCACCATCAGGGAACGTCGTGAGGGAAAAAGTGAAAAAAGCCAGGTCATGAAAATAAGTTTTTGGGTACCATCTCTGGCGATTTTTCGAATTGAATCCCTTATTATATGGGAACTCACTGTCTACAAACCGGATTACCCGCTCCCCTCATGTCTTTATCCACCCGCCCCGATTCCACCGACGACGCCCGCCTGACAGAACTGCAAAACTGGCTGTCATCGCTGCCAAACCCGCAACTGAAACCAGCCTCGCTGAGACCGGCTTCCGCCGATGCAAGTTTCCGCCGTTATTTCCGGATCGACGGCGCGGATAATGCCAGCTATATCGCCATGGACGCCCCGCCGCCGCAGGAAGATGTGCGCCCTTTCATCCATGTTGCCGGCGTCCTGGCCGAAACCGGGGTGTCCGTCCCCGCCATTTTGGCGCAGGATGTGGAACGCGGTTTTCTGCTGCTGTCTGATCTGGGGTCGACCACTTATCTGCAGCTGCTGACGCCCGACAACGCGCACAAGCTGTATATCGATGCAATCGACGCGCTGGTGTTGATGCAGGTCCACAGTAAACCGGCTGTCCTGCCCGAATACGACCGCGCGCTGCTGCTGCGTGAATTGATGCTTTTTCCTGAATGGTATGTCGGCAGGCATCTGGGCCTGACAATGACGGAAAAACAGACAGCGACATTGAACAAGATGTTCGACCTGCTGCTCTCCAACAACCTGGCGCAACCGCAGGTGTATGTGCACCGCGACTATCATTCGCGCAATCTGATGGTGCTGTCCGAAGGCAATCCCGGCATTCTCGATTTCCAGGATGCCGTCTACGGACCGATCACCTACGATCTTGTCTCGCTCCTCCGTGATGCCTATGTGCAATGGGACGAAGAAATCGTCCTCGACTGGGCCATCCGCTACTGGGAACGCGCCAAGCGTGCCGGCCTGCCGGTCAATCCGGATATCGATTCGTTCTATCGCGATTTCGAATTCATGGGCCTGCAGCGCCATTTGAAAGTGCTTGGCATCTTCGCGCGGCTTTATCACCGCGACGGCAAGGACGGCTATCTGAAAGACATTCCGCTCGTCATGGAATACACGCGCAAGGTCGCGCACCGTTACAAGGAACTCGCGCCGCTGGTCAAGCTGCTCGACGAACTGGAAGACAAGGCGCCGCAGGTCGGCTATACGTTCTGACATGCCCTCCTCCACACAAACATCGCGGCAAGAATGAAAGCAATGATCCTTGCCGCCGGACGCGGCGAAAGAATGCGTCCGCTGACCGACAGTTGTCCCAAGCCTCTGCTGAAAGTGCGCGGTCGCCCTTTGATCGTCTGGCACATCCTGAACCTGGTACGCGTCGGCATCGATGACATCGTCATCAACCACGCGCATCTCGGCAACATGATCGAAGAAGCATTGGGCAACGGTGAACAGTTCGGCGCGCGCATTACCTATTCGCCCGAGAGAACCGCGCTGGAAACCGCCGGCGGCATCGCCAAGGCGCGTCATTTGCTCGGCGACGAACCTTTCCTCGCCCTGGCAGCCGACATCTATTGCCCGCATTTCGATTTTGAACAGGCAAAAAGCGCGCTGGAGGACAATGACGTGTGGGGCAATCCGCATCCCGCCGACCGGCGCGATGTGGCATGGCTGTATCTCGTGAAGAATCCGGCGCACAATCCGAAAGGGGATTTCGCGCTGAACAGTTTTTCCATCGCCAATGAAGGCGAACCGCGCTACACATTTTCCGGCATCGGCGTGTATCGGCCGTCGATGTTCGACGCCATTACTGCCGGGGAACCGGCCAAACTGGCAACGTTGCTGCGCGAATATGCAGCGCGTGGCCAGGTTGGCGGAGAACTCTATCGCGGCGACTGGGCCGATGTCGGCACGCCGCTGCGACTGGATGAACTGAATGCACCACTGACAGGGAAACCAAGATGAAAACCTATGCCGATCGACGCACGTCGCTACTGCAGCAAATGCAGGCCAAGGGCGGCGGCATCGCCATCATCCCGACCGCGCCGGAAGTCATGCGCAACCGCGACGCCGATTATCCGTATCGACACGACAGCTATTTTTACTACCTGTCCGGCTTCACCGAACCGGAAGCCGTCATCGTGCTGGTCTGCGGTGAGAACGGCAATCAAAGCATCCTGTTCTGCCGCGAGAAAAACATGGAGCGCGAAATCTGGGATGGTTTTCGCTACGGCCCCGACACCGCACGTGCCCACTTCGGCTTCGACGCCGCCTATCCGATCGCGGCACTGGATACCGAGCTGCCGAAATTGATGGAAAATGCGCCTGCATTGTTTTACGCACTCGGCAGCAACGACAAGCTCGATGCGCAGGTACAGCGCTGGCTGCAGAGCGTGCGGGCCCAAGCGCGTGCCGGCGTTGTACCGCCAGCCTCCGCCTATGACGTCCAAGTGCTGCTGGATGAAATGCGTCTGAAAAAAGACGCGACCGAAATCGACATCATGCAACGTTCGGCCGACATTGCAGCAAGCGCCCATCGTCGCGCCATGCGAACCGCAAAACCCGGCCTGCGCGAATATCATCTGGAAGCGGAAATCCTGCACGAATTCCGCACGAACGGCTCGCAATACCCGGCCTATGGTTCGATCGTCGCCACCGGCGCAAACGCCTGCGTGCTGCACTATCGCGCCAGCGACGCGGAACTGAAAGACGGCGACCTCGTTCTGATCGATGCCGGCTGCGAACTCGACAGTTACGCATCCGACATCACGCGCACTTTTCCTGCCAACGGAAAATTCTCCGGCCCGCAAAAAGAACTGTACGAAATCGTGCTCGCATCGCAAATAGCTGCAATCAAGGAAACACGTCCCGGCAAGCGCTTCATGGACGGTCACGATGCCGCTGTCAGTGTGCTCACGCAAGGCATGCTCGATACCGGACTGCTCGACAAGAACAAGGTCGGTTCACTCGACGATGCGATTGAAACACGCGCCTACAGCCAGTTCTACATGCACCGTACCGGCCACTGGCTCGGCATGGACGTGCACGACGTCGGCGATTATCGCGATGCCTACCTGAATGGCACCGAACGACCTTGGCGCACGCTGCAGCCCGGCATGATATTGACGGTCGAGCCCGGCATTTACGTTCGCCCCGCCGAAGGCGTGCCGGAACAATACTGGAACATCGGTATTCGCATCGAAGACGATGCGCTGGTGACGGAAGGGGACGCACATATCCTTAGCGAAGCCGCCCCCAAGACTGTGGCCGATATCGAAGCGCTGATGAAGCACTGATGGAAACCGGGCAAGCCATGCACATTGACTTCGACGTCGCCATCTGCGGCGCCGGTCCTGTCGGATTGACGCTGGCCGTTTCACTTGTCAAACATGGCGTACCGGCAAATCGCATCGCGGTCATCGATGCAAAGACCGTCGAACAAAGCGCGCGCGATCCGCGCTCAATTGCATTGTCGTACGGCAGTCGACAGCTTCTGGAGTCCGTCGGCGCATGGCCGATTGCAGCGACTTCCATTCACGACATCCATGTCTCGCGTCGCGGCCATTTCGGACGTACATTGATCGATCGCGCCAATTACGAATTGCCGGCACTGGGTTACGTCACACGCTATGGCGACATCGTTTCTGCGCTCAACAAGCAGGCTGCTGCGCTGGATATTTCACTGATCCGACCGGTATCCATCATTGCCGTGGAAGAAAATACTGATGAAGCCAACGTTCGTTTCAGCAATCGTGCCGATCTTCACGCCGCTATCGTGGTGCAGGCAGAAGGCGGTGTGTTTTCCGAACAGGGCAGGAAATCTGTGCATCGCGATTACGCCCAAACTGCCATCGTCGCGCACGTCAGGACAAGCGAACCGATTGCGCATCGCGCCTTCGAACGATTTACGGATGAAGGCCCGCTGGCCTTGTTGCCCCAGGATGAAGGTTATGCGTTGGTCTGGTGTGTGCATCCCGACACTGCGTCCCGCTTGATGGCATGTCAGGATGCGCAGTTTCTTGTCGCCCTGAACAAGGCATTTGGTACGCGACTCGGCAGATTTTCCGCATGCACGCCGCGCAACGCGTTTCCTCTGGGATTGAATGCGCAACCCGCCGTTTCGCAACGCACGATTGCAATTGGCAATGCCGCACAGACGCTGCATCCGGTCGCCGGACAAGGCCTCAATCTGGGACTGCGTGATGCGGTGATGCTGGCCAGGACGTTATTCCGAAAAATGGATGTCTCGGCGTTGCAGGAATTTGCAGCTCAGCGGCGGCTTGATCGCAACGTTACAATTCACCTGACCGATATCATGGCGAGGGTATTCGCCAGTTCGCCGGCAGGAACGCTTTCCCAAGCGTTGCTCGGGCTGTCTCTGGGCTTGGCGGACGGCATTCGTCCTGCCAAACGTTTGCTGGCGGAACAGATGATGTTCGGGCGACGACACTGACTTGCGCAATCGACATTAGCCAATAAAAAATCCGCCACTCAGGCGGATTTTTTATTGATCGTGCGAACAGTCGACTCAGGAACTGTTATTCATCGTTCAAACTACATGAATACAAACTGCATTCACACCGAGCAACGTCTGTATTACACGCATCAAACGCCGACTTCCGCGCGCTGAAATTCGGCCCAATTCACGTTCGCCGCTTTCTTTGCGCCACCTTCGGTCATCGTTTCAAAACAACGCGCCTTCGTGGTTTGAATCGCATCGATCAGAAAATCCGCGTCATAGACTTTCAACAGGTGCGACTGATGCGTTTCCATGTATTTCTTGATGCGATCACGCTCGCTATCCAGACTCTGCAGCGTATGGAAAACTTCATCGTCCCAGTGCCAGCTCAGGCCAAGCTCATAGAAAGCTGCGTTGTAGGCAGCGAGGTGACATTCGACGGCATCGCGAATCGGGCATTGCTCAAGTGCGGAATTGATCATTGCACTCTCCTTCTATAGTGTGTGCATCTGTCATTTGCAGAAACAGCCCGCGCATCTTTTGCAGACTTCAGGTGCATCGTATGCCGTTTAAATTATTACGTATAGTTAAAGTATTTAATAACCATCATTACCTATACTTTATGTAATAAGCAGGACACTTTAAGAGAAGGGACAATAAAATCCTTTGTTTACATGCACTTACGGGAACATTCAAATAATGGGCGACAACGAACGTTCGCGTTTCGTCCGGATGCACGATGCCTTTCTTTATGCGATGTCGGTAATTTGCATCATCACGAATCGCTTTTTTTCGGCGACGTTGTTTCACCACACAAGAGGATTTCTGAAAAAATGGAGATCGACGGTTACGTCGATAACGTCTCTTCTGTCGGCGATGCATCATCAAACACGACACGGTCGGCACCGCTCAACAACAGGAAATGCCTGCCACTGCAACGCGCGATGAGAGACATTTTCAGACGTTCCGCCATCATGTGTCCCATCTGTGTTGCGCCAGAGCGGGATAACAGGAATGGAATGCCCATCTGCGCGCCTTTCATCACCATCTCGGAAGTCAGGCGTCCGGTCGTGTAAAAAATCTTGTCATCGCCGCGCGTGTCGTCAAACCACATCTTGCCTGCGATCGCATCGACCGCGTTATGCCTGCCGACGTCTTCGGCAAAATGAATCAACTCGCCGTCCGCCGAGAACAACGCACAGCCATGCACCGAGCCCGCCTGCTTGTACACGGAACGATGCGTCCGTACGGTTTCGATGACTTTGTACAACGTGGATTGACGCAAACGCGCATCCGGCGACAACGTGATGGAATCGACTTCATCCATCAATCCGCCGAATACAGTTCCCTCGCCGCTGCCGGTCGTGACCGTACGCTTCGTCGTCCGCTCGTCGATATTATCGACACCATTGCGCGTCACAACGACGGCGGCGTCGACATCCCAATCCACCTGAACCGACAGGATGTCTTCGATGTTCCTGACGAACCGCTGGTTACGCAGGTAACCGAGCGTCAATGCTTCCGGTGCACCGCCCAGTGTCATCAGCGTCACCAGCTCGCGCTTGTCCAAATAGATCGTCAATGGTTGCTCGGCCGGGATCGCTACGATCGATACGCGGCCGCGCTCATCCATGACTTCGACGTCATGGGTCAGTTTGCGGACGGCATTGGACAAGGTCGGACGGTTGATACTCATGGGAATGATGTGAGAGGACAGACAAGAAAGATACTCGTACATGCCATGCCATTGCAATGAACAAACGCCATGCAATGCTTCTGAATGAAGAAACCGGCACTGACTGCGAGAGCCAGTGCCGGTTTTTTTACGGCGAACTACCTGTTACCGTTCTCAGCGATTACTGCGCTGCCATGCTGCTGGTCAGATTGACCAGTGCCTGACCGCCACCGTAACTGCTTTGTACCGGAGGCGTACCGCCAAGCGTGATGCGAATTGCGCAGTACTTGAATTCCGGAATTTTGCCGAACGGATCCAGCGCTGCATTCGTCAGCCGGTTAATTGCCGCTTCGTAGTAGCAGAACGGTACGAAAACAGCACCGCGCGGCGAACTGTCATCGGCACGTGCATACAGCGTAACCTGACCGCGACGCGATTCCAGCGTGATCAGATCGCCCGGCTTGCCGCCCATTGCAACCAGATCCAATGGATGGATCAGTGCGATTGGATCCGGTTCGATCGAATCGAGCACCGTCGCACGACGCGTCATACTGCCGGTATGCCAGTGTTCCAGTTGACGTCCGGTGATCAGGACCATCGGGAACTCGGTGTCAGGACGCTCGTTCGCAGGAATGATGTCCGCCGGCACAAAGCGTGCACGACCGGATTCACGCGGGAACTCGTCAACGAACACGACAGGATCACCTGGATCGCCTTCCTTCAGGCATGGATAGGTGACTGCATCTTCACGTTCCAGACGATCCCACGTAATGCCGGCGATGCTTGGCATCGTGTGACGCATTTCATCGAACACTTCGGAGACGTGCGTGTAGTTCCAGTCGCAGCCTAGACGCTGACCCATTTGCTGGATGATCCACAGATCCTGCTTGGCTTCGCCCGGCGGATTGATAGCTTGGCGGCCCATCTGCACGATACGGTCGGTGTTGGTGAACGTACCGGTTTTTTCAGGGAACGCGCTGGCCGGCAGAATCACGTCGGCCAGATAGGCGGTTTCGGTCAGGAAGATGTCCTGCACGACGAGGTGGTCCAGCGCTGCCAGTGCTTCACGTGCATGGTTCGCATCCGGATCCGACATCGCAGGGTTCTCACCCTGAACGTACAGACCACGAATCTTGCCGTCGGTGATCGCATGCATGATTTCGACCACGGTCAAACCCGGATTCGGATCGAGCTGCTCGACCGGCATGTTCCATGCCTTCGCGAACGTTGCGCGGATCTTCTCATCGTTGACCGGCTGGTAATCCGGATAGACCATCGGGATCAGGCCTGCATCGGATGCACCCTGCACGTTGTTCTGACCACGCAGCGGATGCAAGCCGGTACCAGGACGACCGATCTGACCGGTCATCAGCGCCAGTGCGATCAGGCAGCGTGCATTGTCGGTACCGTGAACGTGTTGCGAAACGCCCATGCCCCACAGGATCATCGAGCCTTTCGACGTTGCATACAGACGCGCAACGTAGCGCAGCGTTTCTGCATCGATGCCGCAGATCGGCGCCATCAGTTCAGGCGTGTAGCCTTCGACGTTCTTGCGCAGTTCTTCGTAACCAATGGTGCGGCTTTCGATAAAGTCCTTGTCGACCAGATTTTCGGTCACGATGACGTTCATCATTGCATTCAGCATTGCGACGTCGGTATCTGCCTTGAACTGCATGAAGCGGTGAGCGATACGCGACATTTCCGAACGACGTGGATCGCAGACGATCAGCTTGGTGCCGTTACGAACCGCGTTCTTGATCCAGGTTGCAGCAACCGGATGGTTGACGGTCGGGTTGGCACCAATGACGATGACAACTTCTGCCTTGGTGACGTCCATCACCGGATTGGACACCGCACCGGAACCGATACCTTCCAGCAACGCGACAACCGACGATGCGTGGCACAAGCGCGTGCAGTGATCGACGTTATTGCTGCCGAAACCGGTACGAACCAGTTTCTGGAACAAGTAGGCTTCTTCGTTGCTGCCTTTTGCGGAGCCGAAACCCGCCAGCGCTTTCTTGCCGTGCGTGTCGCGAATCTTGACGAAGTTGCCTGCGGCGACTTCGAGTGCTTCTTCCCAGGTCGCTTCACGGAACACTTCCATCACACGATCCGGATCCATCACGAAGTCGCCATTCTTCGGTGCATCGGCACGACGAATCAGCGGCTTGGTCAGACGGTGCGGGTGGTTTGCATAGTCGAAACCGTAACGGCCCTTGACGCACAGACGTGCGTGGTTGGCAGGACCATCGCGACCCTCGACGTACAGAATCTTGTTGTCCTTGACGTTGTAGGTCAGTTGGCAACCGACGCCGCAGTATGGGCAAACGGACGAAACCTGTTTGTCCGGAACGTTCATTGCGACATCGCGTGCCGGCATCAGAGCACCGGTCGGGCATGCCTGGACGCATTCGCCGCAGGCGACGCAAGTCGATGCACCCATCGGGTCATCCATGTCGAACACGATCTTCGCGTGATCACCGCGGAATGCGAGACCGATCACGTCATTGACCTGTTCGTCGCGGCATGCGCGCACGCAACGCGTGCATTGGATACATGCATCAAGATTGACGCTCATTGCAGGGTGCGAGAAGTCAGGAGCAACGCGGTCGCGTGGAGCAAAACGTGGCTTGCCCACTTTCATCTTGGCAGCCCACTCGTCGACTTCGTTGTGACGGGTGTAATCGGCTTCAGGCATATCGGACGACAGCAGTTCCAGCACCATTTTCTGCGCTGCAATCGAGCGATCGCTTTCGGTATTGACCTTCATGCCGTTGACCGGATTGCGGCAGCACGACGGCGCGAGGACGCGCTCGCCGTTGATTTCCACCACACATGCGCGGCAGTTGCCGGCGGTGTCCATGCCGTCCTTGTAGCACAGATGTGGAATCTCGATGCCTTCACGCTTGGCAATCGTCAGAATCGTATCCGTCGCGCGACCGGTTACTTCGCGGCCGTTCAATTCGAAGGTTACGGTCGGCACATCCAGCTGTGCCATTTCGTTTCGGGTAATTGCGTTCATTTTCTCTTCACCTTATTCCGTGGCGTTAAGCCAACTCATGCGGGAAATACTTGACGACACAGTCGACCGGATTCGGCGCCGCCTGACCCAGACCGCAGATCGAAGCGTCGCGCATGACTTGCGACAATTCTTCCAGCAAGCCGGTGTCCCACTTTGCTTCCTTGATCAGTGCAGACGTCTTCGCAGTACCGACGCGGCACGGTGTGCATTGACCGCACGACTCGTGCTTGAAGAATTCCATCATGTTACGTGCTGCCTGCACCGCGGTGTCCTTGTCGGACAACACGATGACTGCCGCCGAACCGATGAAGCAGCCATACGGTTGCAACGTGTCGAAGTCGAGCGGAATGTTGTTCATCGATGCAGGCAGAATACCGCCCGAAGCGCCACCCGGCAGATAGCCGTAGAACTTCTGGCCATCCAGCATGCCGCCGCAGAATTCGTCGATCAGTTCCTGGATCGTGACGCCGGCTGGTGCCAGCTTGACGCCTGGATTCTTCACGCGACCGGACACGGAATACGAACGCAAACCCTTGCGGCCGTTACGACCGTGCGATGTAAACCACGCACCGCCTTTTTCCAGAATATCGCGCACCCAGTACAACGTTTCGAAGTTGTGTTCCAGCGTCGGACGACCGAACAAACCGACTTGCGCCACATAAGGTGGACGCAGACGCGGCATGCCGCGCTTGCCTTCGATCGACTCGATCATTGCGGATTCTTCACCGCAGATGTACGCACCAGCGCCGCGACGCAGGAAAATTTCCGGCATGTTTGGAATCGGCGGATTGGCTTTCAGCTTCGCGACCTCCGCTTCCAGCATGGCACGGCAGCCGTGGTATTCGTCACGCAGATAAATATAGATGGTCTGGATATCGACCGCCCACGCAGCGATCAACATGCCTTCGAGGAATCGGTGCGGATCCTTTTCCAGATAGACGCGATCCTTGAACGTACCTGGCTCGCCTTCGTCGATGTTGACCGCCATCAGACGCGGGCCTTTTTCATTACGCACGATGCGCCACTTGCGGCCCGACGGGAAACCTGCGCCGCCCAGGCCGCGCAAACCGGAATCTTCCATCGTCTTGATGACGGATTCGACGTCACGTTCGCCGCTGACGCATTGCTTCAGCAGTGCGTAGCCATCCGCTTTTTGATATTCAGCGAAATCGACGATTTCACCCGCTGGCTGTGTCAGCTGGTTGTTGCCGACGGCGGCTTCCACTGCTTCCGTCGTCGCATGAATAATCGGGTTCTGGTGAACGACGGCAACCGGTGCCTGTTCGCAGCGGCCCACGCAAGGTGCCGCGATCACGCGTACTTCCTTGCCGAGAATTTTTGGCAGCTTGGCCAGCAGATCTTTTGCGCCGGCCATTTCGCACGACAAGCCGTCGCAAACGCGAACGGTCAATGCCTGCGGTGCCGTATCGCCTTCCTTGACGATATCGAAGTGGTGGTAGAAGCTGGCAACTTCATAAACTTCAGTCTGAGCCAGACGCATTTCCTTGGCCAGTGCTGCCAGATGCGCAGAAGACAAATGACCGAACTTGTCCTGAATCTTGTGCAGGTGTTCGATCAGCAGATCCGGCTGACGCGACTCTTCGCCCAGCAATGCCTGCACTTCTTCCAGTGCAACCGGATCAACGCGACGACCTTTCGGTGCCTGCCGTTTGCGCTCCTTCGTGTTGACAATTTCCTGCACTGCAATTGGAATGACTTTGTGGTTCATGATTGTTCCTAAATCAGCGTACAAACTTGAAGAGCATCTGCTCCTCAATACCATTTTCATGCTTTGCTACAACCGGCAAACATTGAATTCCTGTTGCCGCCACCATCCGGTACTACCGATATCTTCGTTTATGCGCTGATTGCAATCAGGTTCAGCGCACGTAACGACCATCCTTGCCTATCAATGTCAGCTCGACAAAATTGCTGCCTGTGTGGTCTTTCTCGCTATAACTGAGCGACACTCCGCCCATGTCCACACGCTGCATTGTTTCCATTGCGCGCACCAGACTGTCGCGCGTCAAATTGCGACCGGCGCGTCGCAATCCTTCCACCATTACTTTTGCAGACAGATAACCTTCCATGCCGGCATAAGACACTGTTGCATTCGTCGCCTTCGCCGCCGCCTGGAATTCCTGTCCCAGGATCGTCGTCGACAGATTTGGTGGCGGGGTGATCTGCGATACCACGACACCCGCTGCATCCGCACCCAAATCCTGGATGAAATCCTTCGACGAATTGTTCGACAGGGTCATGATCTGCATCCTGCCGCCCCGCGCGCGAATCGCCTTGATCACGTCCACTGTATTTGCACCTGAACTCACGATAATCAGTGCGTCCGGCGCCTCCGAAACCAGCTTCTGTGCAACCCCATCCACATTCGGCTTCAACCGCGGGAAGATTTCAATAAAAGCCGGCTTCAGTCGAAACTCCGCCATGCCCTTGTTGAAACCGTTCAACCCGTCGAGTCCGAGTGCGTCGTCCTTCTCGTACGTCAACAAACCGATGCTTTTCATGCCCAGCGTGTTGAAGTGTTCAATCGCCTTGATCACTTCATCCTGATACTTCGCCCGGACATTGAAAACCAACCGGTTTACCGGCACATGCAGGCTTTCTGCTCCTGTGCTCGGTGCAATCAATGGCACCTTGTGCGCGTTCAGCTCCGGAAGGATTGCCAGGGTCTGCGGCGTGCCGCGACTCTGAAACAATGCAAAAACCCGGTCCTTCTCTATCAGCGCCTTGGCATTTGCGGCCGATTTCTCGGGCAGATACTGATCATCCAGCGTGCGTAATTCAATCTTGCGTCCATTGACGCCGCCCTGCTTGTTGACCGCCGCCAGATAGGCACGCGCGCCTTCATTCATTTCCTTGACGGTTCCGGCTAGCGTCCCCGTTACACCGATCGTCTGTCCAATCAGAACGGTGGATTCCGTTACGCCATCTTCAGCTACCGCCAACTGCGAGACACCGGCCAACATGGCCAGCACCGACAAACATCGCAACGTGCTTTTTTTCATTGTCTCCCCTCCAGGAAGCCGTATATATGCTTTTTTTAGCATAACTTTGGCCTTTTCAGGTGCGCGTATCTTATCGACGGCGTCACCCACTCACATTGACCGAGGTCAATTTTTTCACATGATCTCGCGTGCATATATCAAATTGGCCTTCA
>NZ_DATMTD010000012.1:0-24765 GCF_035565035.1 Oxalicibacterium sp.
CGATCTTCAAGGTGAAAACTTCAACATTGACCATATTGTCGTTTCGCCTGCAGGCGTGTTTTGTATCGAAACAAAGAGCCGAGCCAAATACGCGCTGGAAGACGGAAAATCGAATGCACGCGTAGACTTCGATGGGAAAATGCTTAATTTTCCGTCACACAAGGAAACGAAACCGGTAGAACAAGTACGGCGTAATGCGAAGTGGCTCAAGGATTGGCTTGCAAAAGCCAGTGCAGAACGAGTTGATGTGCGGCCCGTTCTGGCATTGCCTGGCTGGTGGGTAGAAAACAAGACACGGAGTGATGTACTACTCGTCAGCGGAAAAAACATACGCGGATTCTTAAAAAATTCGACAACAGGAACGCCGCTCAATCCTGAACAAATGCAACGCATTGTTCATCAAATCGAACAACGTTGTCGCGATGTCGAGCCGTCCGGTTATCCCCAGAAAAAAATTTCGCCTTTTACGGCAAAATAGGCGTATGAAACTCGATCACGCCACCGTCGTTACGCCGCATCTTGAATCGGTACGTCACTTCTTTTGCCACATCGTCGGCCTGACCGATGGCGCAAGACCCCCCTTCTCTTTTGAAGGACACTGGCTGTATGAAGGCGGCAAACCCGTCATTCATTTGATCAAGAGCAATTCCGATCATCCTCCTGCAAAGAGTTCTTCGCGCATCGATCACATTGCGTTTCGCGTTGAAACCGAAACGAATTGGGAAAAATTGATCGCGCGGCTGCAGGAAGACGACGTCGAATACAGGGCCACCGCATTACCGGCGACCGGCGAACGCCAGTTGTTTGTCACGCCGACGCCGGGAGTGATGATCGAATTCGTGACGGCGCCGGTGTCGGCCGGCTGATCTTGTGCAAGACTGTCGTATAGCCGTAAAAGGAGATTCCATGCAATCCGGAAAAATTGGCGATCACGATATTGAATACGAAGCGGTGCAGGTGGCCGGCACGAAACAATGGGCGGCGTATCTGGCGATCTACGGACCATCGAACAATCCCATGCACCGCAATAATATTTTTCCGCATCAACATGTCTGCGTCAACGAGACGTTCATGAGCAGAGAAGAGGCGGAAGCAGGTGCATTGGCCGCGGCAGAAACACTGCTTAAATCCGGCACGCATTCTTCATCGTAGGACGATCAGAATGATGGACACGCATCCATCGTTCAGCGTAAATCGCTGATTTACGCAATAGTGCCCGCCGGCTTTTTGTCGTCGATCAACGGCATCGTGGCGCGTATCGCGTCGAGGAACAGCCGCAGTCTGGCCGGATAAAAGCGCGCATGCGGATACACAAGATAAATGGGAAACGACGCGGCATGCCATTCAGGCACCAGCTGCACCAGCCTGCCCTGCGCCAGATCGTCCGCCACTAGCCACGCTGAAACAATCCCGACGCCAAGGCCGCTGAGAATGGCATTGCGCAACGCGAACAGGCTGTCCGTACTCATGCGAGGTTGAATCCGGAAGCGATGTACCTTGCCATCCGGCTGCCGCGTCAGTTCGACTTCGTCACGATAGAAAATGCGAAACGCGAGCCACGACAGCTCATTCAGTTGCTCCACCTGCAGCGGATGCTTTCTACCTTTCAGCAATTCCGGCGAGGCCACGACGATGCGCGGCACGTCGAACAGCTTGATGGCGACGACGGACGGATTGTCCACGACGCCGGCCTGAATCGCGCAGTCAATCCCTTCCGCGATAAAGTCAGGTCGCCGGTCCTGCAACAGCCATTCGACCGATACGCGCGGATAGCGTTGAAGATAGTCGACCAGCGGTGTAATCAATTGATGCTGGCCGAACGCATGCGGCACCAGCACGCGCAACGTGCCTTCCGGCTCGTCCTGCGTTCCGCGCAGATCGGCGTCCATCGCTTTCCAGTTGTCCAGCAGATCCTTGGCGTGCGCGAAGCAGCGCTCGCCGTCTTCGGTCAGCTTCATCACATGTGTGGAACGCTGCAACAGGCGCAAACCCAGCATGCGTTCCAGCGTCTGCAAGCGGCGGCTGACCGTGGGCTGGCTGGTGTTGAGTTGCTCGGCTGCGGCCGACAGGCTCCCCGTCTCGACGATGCGGACGAAGGTCTGCATCAGCTCGATACGGTCTACGCCGGGGTTGCCGGATTGATTTTCAGTCTTGGTCATGCGTTTAGCGTATAACAAATGTGCGTTTAAGACCACTACCGCGCATGTTTATGCAGGAGGAGAATGCAAGCATCGCATAAGAAATACCGAAGGAAACCTATCATGTCTGTTATTCAATCGATACATATCAATCCCGTGGCTGAAAAACACGATCTCCCGACATCACTGATCCTGCTGCTGGCAACCGGAGCCGGTCTCAGCGTTGCATCGCTTTATTACAGCCAGCCGATGCTCGGCGTGCTGGGCGCGGACATCCACGCCAGCGACCGCATGATCGGCCTCGTGCCGACGCTGACGCAACTCGGTTACGCGTTCGGGATCATGCTGTTGGCGCCATTGGGCGATCGCTATGATCGTCGCAGCATCATCCTGATCAAGGCTGCGCTGCTTTCCCTGGCCTTGCTGTTCAGCGGCCTGGCTCCCAATATCTCGTTGTTGCTGGCCGCCAGTCTGATGATCGGATTGATGGCGACCATGGCGCAGGACATCGTGCCGGCCGCGGCGACATTGGCACCGGACGCGCAGCGCGGCAAGATCGTCGGCACGGTGATGACCGGTCTGCTGCTCGGCATTCTGCTGTCGCGCGTGGTCAGCGGCCTTGGCGCTGCGCAATTCGGCTGGCGCATGGTGTATATCGTGGCGGCGATCAGCGTGGCGATGATTGCGGTGGTCGCATGGCGAGGCTTGCCGCGCTTTAAGCCAACGACGCAACTGGGATACGGCGCATTGCTGGGCTCGATGGTCGAGTTGTGGCGCCGGCATCCGACGTTGCGTCAGGCGGCGTTGGCGCAAGGTTTGCTGGCAGTCGGTTTCAGTGCATTCTGGTCGACACTTGCCGTGATGCTGCACGCAGAACCTTTTCATCTTGGCAGCGCAGCGGCCGGCGCATTCGGTCTGGCCGGTGCAGCCGGCGCGATGGCAGCACCGCTGGCCGGTCGCCTCTCCGATCGCAGCGGCCCGGAACTGGTCACGCGTCTCGGTGCAGGCCTGGCTGCGATTTCGTTCGCCGTCATGTGGCTGGCGCCGTTGATGCCTCCGCATCTGCAACTTGCATTGATCGTCGCCAGTACCATCGGCTTCGACTTCGGCGTGCAGGCAACCTTGGTCGCACATCAAACGCTGGTGTTCGGCATCGATCCGGGTTCGCGCAGCCGTCTGAATGCGCTGCTGTTCACCGGCATGTTCATCGGCATGGCGTCCGGCGCGGCCCTGGGAAGCCTGGTGCTGGCGCAGTGGGGCTGGCCGGGTGTGGTGACATTGGCGACCTTGTCATCGCTGGCTGCATTGGCAGTGCGCATGCGAAAAGACCGTCACGCGTAAACCACAGACTGCAGCATGCGGACGCTACGATGGCGTCCGACATGCGTTGAATCTGCCTTCTACCGGATGTTCGCGATTGTGTCGATGCGATCGACACAATCGCAGACATCCGGTTTTGTTTTATCGTGTCCGCTTTCTCTTTCCCTTATTGCCATGACCACATTCAAGAACATCGTCCTCTATACCGACACCGACGGCTTCGCCAAATTTCGCGAAGAAGAGATCGCCATGCCCGGCGGCTCGCCGAAAGCCTTGTTGTCGGAACTGTTTCCTTCCGGAGGATTTCAGGTTCGCCACAGCCCGCCCGGTGTGAGCAGCGACTTCCACTGCACGACGACGGCGCAGTGGCTGATCGTGTTGAGCGGCGAAATGGAAATCGGCCTGCGCGACGGCACGGCACGCATCTTCAAGGCCGGCGATCACTTTTTCTCCAACGATACGTTGCCGGACGGCGCGACATTCGACCCTACGGTACACGGCCATCGCAGCCGGATCGTCGGCGATGCGCCACTGACGACGCTGTTTGTGCGGACATGATGTGCCGACATGATGCATCGCCACGTTGATCATGCGCGCTGCGTATGTTTACGCAACGCACACACGTTTAACACCACGAAAAAATATTTTCATCCAGGTGCATCCAAACAGGCATCTGGCGG
The DNA here is from genome assembly GCF_035565035.1 of Oxalicibacterium sp. GTDB lineage: Bacteria > Pseudomonadota > Gammaproteobacteria > Burkholderiales > Burkholderiaceae_D > Oxalicibacterium. The sequence goes on from NZ_DATMTD010000012.1 coordinate 4,139, forward strand.
GTAGTACAGGTATCAGCCTCAGATGGCTGATACCTCTTACAACTATCCAGGAGTCCATCATGAAAAACGGCCATTTCGCTTCCGCACCGCGCATTGCCTCGCTGTCTGTTCTCGTTTCTGCCGCTTTACTGTCAGCCTGCTCGTCGATGTCGTCCATGCATTCGCAAAACGATCTGCCGGATGCGGTCAAGGTACCCGACGGCAATCGTGTTGCCATGCAAACGGTGGGAATCGGCGATATCACCTATGAATGTCGCACAAAGAAAGACATGGCCGGACAGTTCGAATGGACATTCGCAGGTCCGGATGCCGTGCTGAACGATCGCGGCGGCAAGCAGGTCGGCAAGTACTATGGCCCGCCAGCGACCTGGGAACATATGGATGGATCGAAGCTGACCGGAACGCAGCTTGCAGTCGCGCCCGGTGGTACCGGCAACATTCCGTTTCAGCTGGTGAAGGCAAACTCGGCTGTCGGCAATGGTGCAATGACCGGCGTGACATACATCCAGCGTACAGCGACCAAGGGCGGCGTTGCACCGAACGGTTTGTGTGATGCAACGACCAAAGGCAGCAAACAAACCGTGCGCTATCAGGCCGATTATATTTTCTGGAAAGCAGCGTAACTTCCGTGTCGATGCAGTGTCGCCAGTCCTCCGGGGACACTGCAAAACGAAGGACAGGCAAGGCGTTGGCTATAATCAGCCAACTGCCGACAGGTTCATTTTGCAGACCGGCCAATCCGATTTCTTTTCAGACTGCCGACTATCTTGTCTACCGCCGCCCCTCTTTTCGATTACGATGCCGCGCTGCATGGATGCGCAACCGGCGACCGTACTGCACTGCATCGTCTCTATCAACACGAAAGCCGTTATCTGCTCGGCGTTGCGATGCGGATCGTGCGCCAGCGAACGCTGGCAGAAGATGTATTGCACGATGCATTCGTCAACATCTGGACGCGCGCGACAAGCTTCGATCCCGATCGTGGTGAAGCACGTGGCTGGATTTACTCGATTGTTCGACACCAGGCGCTCAACACTGTGCGTTCTCGTGAACGAGAAGTATCTGTCGATGACGAAGCCGTCGACGCATTGATGCAGGAAGACGCTGCCAATGGCGCCGCAGAAACGGCCTTCGAACTGAATGCCAGCCTGGGCAAACTCAACGACTGCCTTGCCCATCTGGATGGCGCCAAACGGGCCAGCATTCTGTATGCATACATCGATGGCTGTTCGCACAGTGAAATTGCAGAACGATTGAAGGCGCCGCTAGGCTCGGTGAAAGCCTGGATAAAACGCGGCCTGAACGCGCTGCGGGAGTGCATGGCATGAACGAATCGTCCGAGGAACTTCAGCAACTGGCCGGTGAATATGTCATCGGCACATTGAGCCTGTCGCGCAGGCAGGAAGTGGAACGTCGCCTGCCGAACGAACCGGCATTGCGCGCCGCCGTCGATGAATGGGAACGGCGTCTGCAGCCATTGACCTCGCTTGCCGAACCGCAGCAGCCTTCGCCGCATCTATGGGTTCGCATCGAACAAAGCCTGCCGATGCCGCGTCGGGTCAGGGAAGCCGGTGGCTGGCAGCAATGGTGGAACAACCTTGTGCTGTGGCGCTGGCTGGCGGCAGGTGGATTTGCCGCGACCGCTGTACTTGCAGTATTGATGATGAACCAGTTGATCGCTCCGCAAAAAACGCCCGGGTTCATGGTGGTGCTGGTTTCGCCGCAAGACCTGACGCCGGGCTGGATCGTCGAAGTCGCCAACACCGGGCAGCTTGAACTGATTCCGCTGGTTCAGACCGATGTACCGCAACAGAAGGCTTTGCAATTCTGGACCAAGGGTAGCGACTGGAAAGGCCCTGTCTCGCTGGGCCTCGTCAAACCCGGGCAATCGCAACGCGTGACGCTCGATCGGTTGCCGCCGCTGCAGGCAAACCAGCTATTCGAAATCACGCTCGAACCGAGCACAGGTTCGAATACGGGAAAACCGACCGGTCCGATACTGTTTATCGGCAAGGCGGTCAAGGCAATCTGACGTTCCAGATGTGCAGCTTCCGCTCGATTCGTTCGACCGTCGTGAATGTCTTGATGCAAGCGCCGCCTGACAATCCCGACTAAGATACCGCTGTTCACAAGGAGCGGTCACATGTCGGAACTGGATGATATTCGCGCGTTTGTCGAAGTGCTGGACAAGGGCGGCTTTGCGCGGGCAGCGCGTCATCTCGGCATTTCCAAATCGATTGTCAGTCGTCGCATTGCACGGCTGGAAGACGATCTCGGTACACCGCTTTTGCACCGCACGACACGCGGCATCACGCCAACCGAATCAGGTATTGCGTTCAAACTACATGGCGAGCGGATTCTTGCGGAACTGAATCAGGCACGCGAGTCGATGGCGAGCCAGCGCGGTGAAATCGTCGGGAAGTTGCGCATCACGCTGCCGGCCTATTTCGGCATCCGTTTCATCACGCCGATCCTGGCGGAAATGGCGATGGAACATCCGCGACTGGAAGTCGATGCGGTCTACAGCGACCGTACCGTCGACCTGGTTGGCGAAGGGTTCGACGCGGCAGTGCGGCTCGGCACACTGAAGGATTCCACGCTGATATCGCGTCGCATCGCGTCGATACGCGCCTCGGTACTGGCGAGTCCTGAGTACATTGCGACACATCCCGAACTGAAGACTCCCGACGATCTGCGCGACCATGAATTCCTCGTCTATACCGGCCAGCGCGAACGCGCACCGCTGGTATTTCAGAAAGGTCGCAAGCGCCATTCGATCATGCCGGCCGGTCGCTTCCGTACGGACAGCGGCGATGCGCTGGTACGCGCTGCGGAAATGGGATTGGGCGTGGTCGCGGTACCGATTTTTCTTGCGTACGACAGTGTGCAGTCCGGTCGGCTGGTGGAAGTTCTGACCGATTACACGATGCCGGAAATCGGCTTTTACATCGTGCGCCCGCCCGGGCCGCACGTGCCGGCGCGCTTGCGGCGATTGATCGATCTGCTGGTGGAACGTTTCGGCAAGGAACCTGTGTGGGAACGTCCTGCACGGTACGGAAGGTAAGCTTCATGAGGCGATTCCGCCTTTCGCCTTCCTGGCGATTGTTCCGCACATTCAATCAAATTCTGGCTTTGGCGTTCCACTTTTGCGAACACTGATTTGATCGCTGCACGTCTTCCCGAACGCCCTTGATCGGCATACCCTTTGCTGTCTTGCCAACACCATTGCGAATTGAAATGGCTTGGCGCTTTGACCAATCCTCGACTAATTCAACTGAAGGAGCCGCTTCATGACAAAGGTACTCGTGCTTTACTACTCGAGCTACGGCCACATCGAACAAATGGCTGCTGCCGTCGCCGACGGCGTGCGCGACGCCGGCGCAGAAGTCGCCATCAAGCGCGTGCCGGAACTGGTGCCGGAAGACGTTGCGCGCAGCCAGAACTTCAAGCTCGACCAGAAAGCGCCGATCGCCACGCCGACCGAACTGGCCGACTACGACGCGATCATCATCGGCACGCCGACCCGCTTCGGCAACATGGCTGCACAGATGAAAAACTTCCTCGATCAAACCGGCGGCCTGTGGTTTGAAGGCAAGTTGATCGGCAAGGTCGGCTCGATCTTCACGTCGACGGCTACCCAGCACGGCGGACAGGAATCGACCATTCTCGCCAGCGTCCCGGTGCTGCTGCATCACGGCATGGTCGTGGTCGGCCTGCCGTATTCGGCACAAGGCCAGATGCGCACCGACGAAATCACAGGCGGCAGCCCGTACGGCGCATCCACCATCGCCAGCGGCGACGGCTCGCGCCAGCCAAGCAAGAACGAACTGGAACTGGCCCGCTTCCAGGGCAAACACGTCGCGGAAGTCGCGATCAAGCAGCGTGTGCCGGTCGACAAGGCGCGCGCATTGGCGAACTGATCGGCAGAATTGCAATCCAATCACCGGCATTCAAGAACAACTTCAATAACAAGGGAATTACATGAACCAATTGCTCAAACTCTCACTGGCAGCCGCATTTGCAGCCGCCGTCACCGCACCTGCTCTGGCCGCTCCGGAAACCTTCGTCATCGACGGCTCGCACACGCTGCCGCGCTTCTCGTACAGTCACCTTGGCTATTCGACGCAAATGAGTCGTTTCGACAAGACGACCGGCACGATCACGTACGACAAGGTCGCAAAAACGGGTTCGGTCGACATCACGATCGACACCAAATCGGTCGACACCGGCTCCTCCGTGTTCAACGAACACATCCAGGGCACCGACTTCTTCGACACCGCCAAGTATCCAACCGCCACGTTCAAGTCGACGAAAGTCAATTTCGAAGGTGACAAGCCTTCGACGATCGAAGGCAATCTGACGATCAAGGGTGTGACCAAACCGGTCGTGCTGAAAGTGACATCGTTCCAGGCGATGCCACATCCGATGCTGAAGAAAGATGCGATCGGCGCGAATGCCACCGTGGTCATCAAGCGCTCCGAATTCAACGCCGGAAAATATGCGCCGTATGTCAGCGACGAAGTGACAATCGATATTCCGGTAGAAGCAGTCAAGCAATAAGCGCCGAAGCAGATTTCGCGCTTAACGAAAAACGGCGGAACAGGATGACCTGTTCCGCCGTTTTTTATTTGAAGCGTTGTCCAGCCCGCACATGGCAACCGGAAATTCGTCCTGGAGAAAATCGTTCAGCCAATCTGGTCGGGGTGAGAGGATTCGAACCTCCGACTCCTGCGTCCCGAACGCAGTACTCTACCGGGCTGAGCTACACCCCGACTTGGCTTGATGACGCATGCGATGCGACGTCGGTGGTGCCGCATTGTGGTGTTCATGCGCTTGGTTTTATTCTAGATCAAGTTCAATTTCACTGACAAGCGGCGCACAGGTGAAACTTGTGCATGCAGCACATCGTGCTGCACAATGCAGGGCGACTCATCGATATCGTTGCACGGTGTCTGACCTTCAGGACATCGTGCAGCGCGGACACTTCATTCATACCGGTTTGCCCTGATCCGTCACGCGTTCAGTCACTCATTTAGTCATCCATGCCGACATTCTTTCTGAAAACCGTCAGCTACGTGCAGCGCCTGTTCCGCCTGTCGGAAGTGCATCTGATGCTGCTGTACGCCGGCGTGGTCGGTGTGCTGGGCGCACTGTCGACGATCGCGTTTCGAGACGGTCTCGCGGCAATGCAGCACCTGCTGGTCGGACACAGCGGCTCTTTCGTCGAGATGGCGCAAACCCTGCCGTGGCAGATGCGTGTGATTCTGCCGGCGGCGGGTGGCGTGATCGCTGGTCTCTTTCTCGTGCTGGCCAATCGCTACACCGCCGGCATCAAGTCGGATTACATGGAAGCGGTGGCTGTCGGCGACGGTCATATCTCGGTACGGCAGACGATGTTACGCAGCCTGTCTTCGTTCAGCTCGATTGTGTCCGGTGGTTCTATCGGACGCGAAGGCGCAATGGTGCAACTGGCGGCGATGTGCGCATCGGTGACGGGCCGCACCGTTCGTCTCGAACCGTCGCGCCTGCGTCTTCTGGTGGCATGCGGCGCTGCGGCCGGACTGGCCTCTGCCTATAACGCACCGATTGCAGGCGCGTTCTTCGTGACCGAAATCGTCCTGGGTTCGATCGCGATGGCCAGCTTCGGCCCGGTGCTGGTGGCGGCGGTGGTGGCGAACATCACGATGCGCGAGTTTCCCGGTTATCAGCCGGCGTACCAGATGCCGGCCTTTCAGGATATTGCGGGCGTCGAAGTGCTGCTGTTCATCGGTCTCGGCGTCGTGGCCGGCGTGGCGGCACCGCAGTTCCTGCGCATCCTTGATGGCACGAAAAAACGGTTCCAGAAAAGTGGCTTGCCGTTGCCTGTGCGATTGGGCATCGGCGGCCTGCTGGTCGGCATTCTGTCGGTATGGGTACCGCAGGTCTGGGGCAACGGTTACAGCGTGGTCAATTCGCTACTGCACGATCAATGGCTGTGGACGGCGGTGCTGACCATTCTGGTGTTCAAACTGGTCGCAACCGCGTTGACGACCGGTTCCGGTGCAGTAGGTGGCGTATTCACGCCGACGCTGTTCATGGGCGCGGCAATGGGCTTGCTGTTCGGCCAGGCAATGCAGGCGCTGCTGCCACAGGCGGTGTCGGCACCGTTCACGTATGCGATCGTCGGCATGGGTGCGTTTTTGGCGGCGGCGACCAGCGCACCGTTGATGGCGATCCTGATGATCTTTGAAATGACGCTCAGCTATCAGGTCATGCTGCCGCTGATGCTGTCGTGCGTGGTCGCGTATTTCATCGCGCGCAGCATCGATTCCTCGTCGATGTACGAAATCATCATCAAGCGCAATCGCGAAGAGCAGGATCGGCTGCGATTGCGCAAGACGCAGATGCGTGAACTGATCCGCCCGGCAGAAACGGTGCTGCCGCTGACGGCAACGCTGGATGAATTGACACGTACCTTCATCGAACATTCGGTCAAATACATCTACATCGTCAATGAACACAATCGCTTGCAGGGACAGGTGGCATTGCAGGATCTGACCTCGGTGCTGACCGGCGATCCGGCGGAGCAGCACAAAACAGCCGCCGATTATCTGCGTCGCGACTTCCTGCCGGTGATTACACCGGAGATGTCATTGAGCGAAGCATTGCAACGTTTTCTCACCCATCAGGGCGAACGTCTGCCGATCGTGCAAAGCATCGACGATCCGGTTCTGCTCGGTGCGATTTACAAGACGTCGCTGCTGGACGCGTATTACCGATTGAGTTGACAAGATCGGGCCGGCGAAGGCGTCAGAAAAAAACGGGCCATCTAATTGACGGAAAAACAAACAACACACAGCACGCAAGGGGATGCGATGAGCCAACGACAATCACGAAAAAAGTGCATGCAGTTTTGCGCACGATTGCATGTCGCATGCATTGTCGCCATTGTGGCCGCCGCACCTGCATTCGCCGACGATGGCCCGCCGGTCACGCCGTATCGTCCGTCCGTCGCTTCCCCCGCACAATTGCCCGCGCCGGGCCAGCTTGAACTGGAAGTCGGCGGTCTGTCGGAAAAAACCGATAACGGCCGGAGCAACAGCCTGCCCTATCAATTGAAGCTGGCCTTCTCGGAAGAATGGGGCGTGCTGCTTGGCGGCGATGCGCTGGTATCGGCACGCGACGATGATGGTGACAGGCACAGCGGTTTCGGCGATACGACCGTGACGTTGAAACGTGCATTCCTGATCGACGACGCTACCGGTTTCGGCATCGAATTCACGGCAAAGGCACCGACTGCAAAAGACAGCCTGGGCAGCGGCAAATCGGATTACACGCTGAATGGCATCTTCAGCAAGGACGTGGGCGACGTGCACATGGATTTGAACCTGAACGCAACGCGTCTGGGCGCCATCGATCCAGGCACCGGCCGCACGCAGGCCGGCTGGGCTTCGTCTTTCTCCACGCCGATTTCCGAAAAATGGACGGCAACCGGCGAGCTGTCCGGCACGCACCAAAGCGGCACACGCAACACGACGCTCGCACTGGCTGCGCTGACCTACAGTCCGACGCCGCGCATGGCGATCGATTTCGGCGTCGCCAAGGGTTTGAACAGCGCCTCGCAGGATTGGTCGTTCTTCACGGGCATCGTGGTACCGATCGCCAATTTCAGGCAATAGTTGTCACTGCGAGTGCGCATCGATTGCAACAATCGGGTACGCTGTCGCCTCTTTCAATGCAACCAAATAGATAAAAAGGCATGTCATGGCAAAGAAGCCCGAACTGGATCCTGAAACCGAAGCGCTGATTGCCTGGTGCATCGAAGTGGAAAAATTTCTCGTTGCCGGCGGTGCGACACTGGAGCAGGCACAGGATCACATCGAGGAAGAGGTCGAATGGTTCACCGACCAGTATTACGACGGCCTGACGCCGGAAGAAGCGGCCAAGGCTGCGTTGAACTGATTTTCGTCCAACGCCAATGCCCTTGTCTCTCTCTGCACGCAATCGCATCAAGATCGTCCTGCTTTTCACGTTAGCGGGACCGGCTATCGGCGGCTTGCCGTTTGCCATTCCGATGACGATAGCCGGATTGATGACGGCGCTTTCGGGTGCCGGCATCCACTTCCCCGGCGTGGCTGCGCTCATGTTTTCATACTTGATCGGCATCGTACCTGCAGCTTTGTGCGGCATCATCTATCAATGGATAGCCGTACGCCTGAGTACCATCACGGCAGGCCGAACGAAGCTGCAAACGTTTACGGTAGGCATGCTGTCGGGCACCGTATCCGGATTGCTGACCGTGTGCCTGTTCCTTCTCCTGCAGAAAGACAACGTCACGTTTTACTCCGTCATTCTTTTCTGCAGCATGTTCGCCGGCGCATTGTGCGCACTCATTGCGCGGCGCTGGACCGACAGGACCCCAACCACCGCGTCGATGCCCTCGCCGAATACGCTGCGCCAATAAGGTTGATTCGTCACTGTTCCTTCGCCGTCATTCTTGCGCGTCTGATTGGCTTGGCCACACAAGCCCACAGGCCACGCCAGCTGGCCCATACCCATACTGATTTCCATGCGAGAGCAAGGGTCGTTCGTACGCCTCCGGTTGACATCTCCGGTCCGTAAAAGTGGCTCGCACTCATCGTGGAGTTTCGTCATGTGTTCCACTTCAGGCGCATTTCTTGCATCGGTAACGCATGTTCATTTGAACTTGACGATACCGCCATGAACCTGACAACGCCTGCCCTGCTTTTTCCCGCCATTTCGCTGCTGCTTGCCGCGTACACCAACCGCTTTCTGTCGACCGCACAAGTGATCCGGCAACTGCATGCCAAATACCAGTCGGGTGACAAGGATGTGGTGACGCGCCAGATCGACAATCTGCGCGTTCGCATCAACCTGATTCGTCGGATGCAGATGATGGCTGTTACCGGCTTCATCCTTGTGCGCTCTCGATGTTTTTGATTTACATCAAGCAGATCGAGATCGCGGAGATCGTGTTCGGCTGCAGTCTGTCAATGCTGGTGCTGTCGCTGCTGGTATCGCTATATGAAATCGTGATCAGCACGAAGGCAATCGAGATCGAGCTGGAGGACATGGAGCTGGGTCTGGAACAGCATCGCTGACCACATCGCAATCGCGTCGTGCGTGGTAAAGTTGACGACTTCAAACGCAACAACGATGACGAAGATGACGCAACGCTTTCCTGTCGCCAAGAACGTTTTTGGCGAACCGCTGGTTCCCTGTTCCTTTAATCCCGTGACCGGCTTTTTCCGCGATGGCTGCTGCAAGACCTGCGATGATGACGTCGGTGAACATCTTGCCTGCGTGGTGATGACCGCAACCTTCCTCGCATTCAGCACGTCTTGCGGTAACGATCTGTCCACGCCGCGGCCGGAATGGGGATTCCCCGGATTGCAGCCGGGCGATCAGTGGTGTCTGTGCGCCAGTCGCTGGGTGGAAGCATGGCGGGCCGGGGTAGCGCCGAAGGTCGTGCTGGAAAGCACGAATCAGGAAATGCTCGAAATCGTCTCGCTGGAAGAGCTGCGCAAGCACGCTTATGTGATGCCGGAAGAATGAGTCGATGGCGGCAAACAGCCGTCGTTGTCACGATTCACCTTCCTCACCGAATCAACCGCATCAACCGCCATCACACATGCGCCCGTATGTGATGCCGACGTTCTTCATCAGTGTGTCGTGCAATACCTTGATACGCTGATCGTAAGCCTGCGCCAGACATGTCGCATCGTCCTTGCATACATCACGCTGGCGTTTCATCCATGTCGTTTGCGCATCCTGTATGCCGCCGCGAAATTCACGATAAGCCATGCCGCTTACCGCCGGCGATACGTCCTGCAAAATCCGGTAATACGTCGCCATGCGGATATCTTTTTCGCCCAATGCCGGAGTACTGCAGATTGCATGCTCCGTCGGTGTCGCCGCTTTCGCGCAATCGAAGCTGGCGACCTGTGCATGTGCCGACAGGTGCACGCCCGCCACACAGATCCATACCGTCAACAACGAGGCCCTACGCTTCATTTTCGCTCCGGTTGACGTGCCGGTCTTTCAAAAACCTCTTCATCGTTGCGCTCTCCGAAATCGTTCGCCGATGCATCGGACTATATAGTCCCGACCATAATGAGCAATCGGTGAAAACCTATTTTTTCTGCATTGCTTCAGGAATCGGTTTGATCGAACCGCAATCAGGTCCGACCCATTTACCGCTGGTATCGACGCGATCGTTGACGGGCAGCCCTCTCACCGTCCCGCTGAAATTTGCAGTGGAACTGAAGCTCTCGCTATTGGCAAAAACAGTCTTGGAGGTACCTGTTCCATTCAAGTCCGCATTATTGCAACGCATGTCCATCAGGTAGGTTGCGCCATTGCGCGACTGCTTGGTGATTTCGCAGCCGGCCTCCTTCTCATTCAACGGCGGCAACTCCTCGCGCTCGGCCATTTCCTGCGTGACGCACACCTTGCCGACAACGGCACCGGATTGCAATTGTGAAATGTCGACGCCCATTTGCTTCAACTGCTCGATCTGCTCGGGCGAAATTTTCGGCATGTTTTTTGTCAGGGCGGATTGTGTCGTCAGTTCCCATAAACCCGCCTTCATGTTGCCGGCCGCAGTCGCCGGGATTAAGACCAAAGACAGGGACAATGTTAAAACCGAGGCGGTAACCTTGATCATGGAAAAACTCCTCTCTTGCAAGAATGGAAATGATTCCGCATCCTACCGCTGGCCAATAATCGCGGCAACCGGCCACCGTACATACAACACGTGCAGATTCTGCTCGGATTTATTGCCGGTCATCAACAGGTGCAGCTAGAATAGGTTACGGGATGCATATGCATTCATGCCGGTTCAACTTGGGTCGGATATGGATTCTCTTACTGCAGGTACTGCCCTGATCCTTGTGCAATGTTGCGTTGCGCTGGTCATGGCAGGGTTTTACTTCGCAGCCCCATCGGAAAAATGCACGAAATACTGGGCGCTTTCCGGCATCTGTATTGCCGTCGGCGTGCTCATCGCCATCTTCAGCCATCGCGCTGCAAACACCCTCGTCCTCCTGATCGGCAGCGTCCTCGTCATGATCGGCATGACCTATCAGTGGCAGGGCATTCTCGCTTTCTATAAAAAACCGCCGCAAAGACTGGGATGGTACATCTGCCTGCTGTTTGCGCTCCTGCTGGCATCGATGCTGATGTTCGACACCACCCCGCGACAACGCACGCCACTGTTTTCCGGCACGGTCGTCATGTTGCTTGGTCTGAGCCTGCATGCAGTGTGGCGTGGACAGGGAATGCCGCGTACCTTTGTCCAGGCACTCGTGCCGGGCGCAATCGTTCTGCTGCTATCGAGCCATCTGCTGAAACTGGCAATCGCTGCCATCGAACTGCTGGGCACCGCACAGTTGCATCGCTCGACGCTGGAAATCGTCGCCGCCTATCTGGTGCCGATTGTCGGCTCCTTCCTGTTTTCGATCGGGCTGCCACTGCTGTATTTCGAACGCATCGTCGAGGAAAACCGCCATCTGGCGACATATGATGAATTAAGCAAGTTGTTGAACCGCCGAGCCATCGTCATCGCCGGCGAGCGCGAGTTGAGTCTTGCCATACGATTGCAGCGCAATCTGACAGTTGCCTTCATCGATATTGATCTGTTCAAGCACTTCAATGACGAGTTTGGCCATGCGGCAGGCGACGCAGTCATCACGGAAGTCGCCTGCATTCTGACGCGCACCTGTCGCACCATCGACCTGGTCGGTCGCTACGGCGGAGAAGAGTTTCTCATCGTGTTGCCGGATGTCGATGCCGACGATGCGGCCGACATCGGCCGGCGACTGATCGAAGCGGTACGCGATTACCGTTTTCTCGGGCAACATCAGGTCACCATCAGTGCAGGACTGGCCACCTTGCCTGCAAATGGCAATTGCACGTGGACGCAACTGATCCAGCGCGCCGATGCTGCGCTGTACGAGGCAAAAAGCCAGGGACGTGACCGTTTCTGCGTCTGACTTCAGGCGGTTTTGAAGACACATCAAGACGGTCATGACAGTGAGAAGAAAGCAATATTTGCGGCGAAACAGTTACATCCATATCCTGACGATTTTGCATTTCTACACAGCCATGGAGATGAGCCTCATATTCCCGTCCATTCAGCCGATATATCCATTAGAAACAGGCATCACCGGTGGTAAGCTAGCCGGAAATCATATGACGAGGCGAGCGTGAGCATCATTCACAAGCAACTGGCACTGGCAGAGGTAGAACCGGGCATGGTCCTGTCCGACGACCTGCTGGATTCGCAAGGGCATACGCTATTGCCGAAAGGGGCAACGCTCACCGAGCAAACAATCACTTCGCTGCAACGACATCACGTGGATTCGCTTCGCATCGTCGCCGGCGAACTGACGGAAGAAGAAATGAAGCAGCAGCGCGCGCATTTTCAAATGCGTATCGAACGTCTGTTCCGCCGGCTCGATCATAGCCAAGCCAATGGCTTGTTATACGACTACATCAGTAACTTCCGGCTGGGGGAAAAATGACGACTTCTGCGCCGGAACCGAACGTGCATCGCGTGCACTTCGACCAGGTCCTGCGGCAGATTCGCGATCTGCCCGCCTTGCCTGCGATCGTGCAGGACGTGCTGAAGAACTCCCACTCCGACGAAGTCGATATCCATATCATCGCACGCAAGGTTTCGCTCGATCAGGCACTGACGGCCAAGACATTGCGTTTTGCGAATTCACCGTTCTACGGATTGCAGGCGCGCGTCACCACCATCCAGCAGGCCATTACATTGATCGGCGTCGATTCCGTGCGCCATGTCGTGACGGCTACCGCGCTCACCGGATATTTCCCGCCCGGCAGCTGCCCCGCACTCGATTTTTCGGTGTTGTGGCGACATGCCATCGCGACCGCTGTCTGTGCGCGCGTGCTCGCCGTGCACCTGCACGTAAACCAGGATTACGCATTTACCGCCGGCTTGTTGCACGATATCGGCCGGCTGTTGCTGGCGACCTATTTCCGGCGCGAATATGAAGCGGTCGTCGCCTATCGCGATGCGCACGATTGCCAATGGCTTGATGCAGAACGCACAGTAATGGGAGTCGACCATGCCGTCGCTGGCGAAGCGCTGGCGGAATACTGGCATTTTTCCGATTCGATCCGTTACGCCATTGCCGGCCATCACAATCCCGAATTTCAAAAAGTCCATTCACTCGCCTCCATCGTGCACGTCGCCAATGCCATCGTGCATGCGCTCGATCTTTCCGGAGAAGACAATGACCTGGTGCCACCCGTTTCGCCAAATGCGTGGGAAGGCCTTGGATTGAGCGAGGATGTCTATCAGCACGTGTTTCACGAAACCGAACTGATGTTCGAAGAAGTGAGTCGTGTCTTGCTGACGAACGAATAGAAAGCGGAATAGAAAGCGTACGTTGGAATCGACCACCTTTGCCGCGTCCGGCCACGACATCGGCGGCCTGTATCTGTTTGAGAACATCACTGATCCCGCTGTGCCTGCAATGCTGGCGCAATGCGCTGTTGCCCGTTTTCAGAGCGGGCAGCAGATCCCCGTCCTGCACGACGGCCAGGCGTGTGTCTATATCATATTGCGCGGCGCGCTCGGCAATACGGTGATCGATGACGCGCCGGGCAATCATGCACGCCAGACCCGCACCGAGAAGATTCTGCCCGGCGAAAGCATCGGCGAATTATCGGTACTCGACGATGCCGTACACACGCATACGTTGACCGCACTGGAAGAAACGGATCTGCTGATCATTGAATCGCACAAACTGTGGCAGTTGATCGACGAAGCAGAAGGTGTCGCACGCAATCTGCTGCGTCAACTGTCGTTTCGCCTGCGGGCTGCCAACGCGCAATTGCGTCGTCGGGAAAAAGTCGGTGAATTCTATCGGCAACTGTCGATGGTCGACGGCTTGACCGGTTTGCACAATCGCGCATGGTTCAATGACCGGCTGTCGGTGCTGATCGACGAGGCACATGCAACACAACGAGCGCTGTCTCTGATCATGATCGATCTGGATCATTTCAAGAATTTCAACGACAGTCATGGCCATCTGGTCGGTGACCAGGCGTTGCGCACCGCCGCCGGTGTGCTGAGCGCAGCGCTGCGTCCCAGCGATTTTGCGGTTCGCTATGGCGGCGAGGAATTGCTGGTTATCCTTCCCGACAGCAATCAGGCCACGGCCCGCATGGTTGCACAACGCTTGTGTGAGCGCATGCGCGAAGCCATTGTGTTCGACGACATGCGTGCACCACTGCCGCACATGACCGCTTCGTTCGGCGTGGCGACGCTCGCACCGCATCAGGATGCCAATGCGCTGATCGCCGTTGCCGATGCTGCGTTGTATCGCGCCAAGGAAGCCGGCCGCAACCGCATCGCCTTCTGAGCACATTCAGTCACATACTCAATCATTCACTTACCGATAGATGGCACATACTTTTCTCTGGCACGACTACGAAACATTCGGTGCGCAGCCAAGGCGTGATCGCCCGGCGCAATTTGCCGCCATCCGTACTGATACCGACCTGAACGAAATCGGCGAACCGGTCATGCTGTACTGCAAACCTGCCAATGATTTCCTTCCCGATCCACAATCATGTCTGATCACCGGCATTACGCCGCAAGTCTGTCTGGAACGCGGCATTCCCGAATACCAATTCGCCGCCGAAATCGAACGCCTTCTATCCGAGACAGGCACGATTGGCGTCGGCTACAACACGATTCGTTTCGACGATGAAATCACGCGCTTCCTGTTCTGGCGCAACCTGATCGATCCGTACGCGCGTGAATGGCAAAACAACTGCGGGCGCTGGGATATTCTCGACGTCGTCCGTACCGCCTTCGCGTTGCGTCCGGAAGGCATCGAATGGCCGAAGCATCCCGACGGGCGGCCGAGTTTCCGCCTGGAGGACCTGACGAAAGCAAACGGCATCGGCCACGAAACCGCGCACGATGCCCTGTCCGACGTACGCGCGACTATTGCGATGGCGCGATTGATCCGTGACCGCCAGCCCAAACTGTTCGACTTCTGCCTGAGCCTGCACAAGAAAGACAAGGTTGCGACGGAAATCGGCCTGCCTCTACGGCGCCCTTTCCTGCACATCACCGGCATGTTCCCGGTCGAACGCGGTTGCGTCGGCATTGTCTGGCCGCTGGCCGTCCACCCAACCAACAAGAACGAGGTAATCGTCTGGGATCTCGCCGAAGATCCGACCGAACTGGCGTCACTGGATGCCGAGACGATCCGGTTGCGCATGTTCAGCAAGGCCGATGCATTGCCGGAAAATGTTTCTCGCCTGCCGATCAAAACCATTCATCTGAACAAATCACCGATCGTCATCAGCAGTCTGAAGACCTTGTCGGACGACATGCGTACGCAATGGCGCATCGACATGGAAACCGCATTGCGGCACGCCGATATTGCGGCAGCAACGCCGGACATGAGCGCAATCTGGCAGGAGGTGTTCCATCGCCCGCAGGAAGCAACACCAGACGTCGATGAAGATTTATACGGTGGTTTCATTGGCAACAACGATCGCCGCCTGCTGCAGGAAATGCGTGCACTGCCGCCGGATAAACTGGCCACGGCCAATCCCAGCTTCAATGATGTACGTCTGGAAGAGATTTTCTGGCGTTATCGCGCGCGCAATTTTCCGCACACATTGTCGACTGATGAACTGGAACGCTGGGAAGAACATCGTGCAGCGCGATTGTTCGATGGTGACGGCGGCGCACGCACGATCGAGATGCTGTTTGCCGAAATCGATCAATTATCCGAAACGGTCGACGAACGCGGAGAAGAAATTCTCGGCGCGTTGTACGATTACGCAGAATCGATTGCGCCCGCGCGCGCCTGAACCTGCTTCTTTGTCCACTTGCCATGCCACACGAAAAAACATTGCTCGACCTACGCAACGCGCTGCACGCGATCCGTCAGGACAACCTTTCCGTCGCCGATTTCTGCCGGATATGGCGCGCGCAGACACCACTGCTTTCCGCATTGCCGCCACGTTTCGGCGATGTGATGGAAGACCTGCTGGGTCGTCTGGAAGCCGGCAGCCTGTTCACTGAGGAAAGCTGCTCTTTCAGCCAGATCGACTTGCTCGCAACGCTGCATACCTGGCTCGACAAGGCGCAGCAATCCCTCGCTAAAACCTGACGATGAAAAAACCAATGCAAAAACTCGATTTTGAATTGAACGACGAATACGTCGAATTGAACCAGCTACTTAAACTGGCTGGATTGTGCGAAAGCGGCGGTGCCGGCAAGATGATTGTCGCCAGCGGCAACGTGAAAGTCGACGGAAAGACCGAATTGCGCAAGACCTGCAAGATCCGCTCGGGTCAGACCGTCACATTGGGAGACGTGCGCATCACGGTGCGTACCGTATAAGCGCTGCATAAATCACTGCATAAACTAGCGTGCTCTCTTTCCTCGCCTCACGTCTCCCGAATGGTAGAAAATTAACGGAATGACATCAACAGAAAAGCTGCATTTTGTCGATCTGGAAACAACTGGCGCCAATCAGATCAACGATCGCATTACCGAGATCGGCATTATTACGGTCGATATCGACGGCAATGTCGATCGCTGGTCGAGCTTCGTCAACCCCGGCATATCCATTCCGTCATTCATCCAGCAGCTCACCGGCATCGACGATGACATGGTCGCCAATGCGCCGCCGTTTGCAACCGTGGCCGACGAATTGCAGAGCCGGCTAGCCGACGGCTTGTTCATCGCACACAATGTCCGCTTCGATTACGGTTTTCTGCATCAGGCATTTTTGCGTAACGATCAGGCCTTGCAATCGGACATGTTGTGCACCGTCCGGTTATCGCGTGCGTTATTCCCGGAAGAGAAAAAGCACAATCTGGATACGCTGATCGCACGTCATGCACTTGTTCCGCAGGCACGACATCGCGCTCTGGCGGATGCCGATCTGTTGTGGCAACTCTGGCGCAAGCTTGGCAATACACTGCCGTCCGAGGTATTTGCACAAGCTGTCAGCAAACTGCGCCAAAGGCCAAAACCGGTTGATACCGTTCCGGCTGCTCTTGCCACTGCACGCAGTTAGCGTATCCTCCAAACATTCTGACAACAGGAAAATTGCACCATGACCAGACTGATCTACATCGCCGACCCAATGTGTTCATGGTGCTATGGCTTCGGCCCCGAATTGACGACGTTGTTGTCTGGTCTGCCGGACACGCAACTGGAACTGATTGTCGGTGGTCTGCGTGCTTACAACACGGAAGTCATGGATGAACAGTTGAAAACGACGCTACTGTCTCATTGGGAAAAGGTAGCCGAAACCAGCGGCTTGCCGTTCTCTGACAAGGCTCTGTCGCAGGATGGATTCATCTACGACACCGAACCTGCATGCCGCGCGGTCGTGGCAACCGGGCTGCTCGCACCGCAGGCAGCACTCGATGTGTTCCATGCGATCCAGCACGGCTTTTATGCTGAAGGAATGGATACGACAAAAGGAAGCATTCTTGCATCCATCGCCGTCAAGATCCTGCAGGATAGTGGCTTCGATATCGATGAGGCAGGCTTCCTCGAAACCTTCGAATCCGACGAGGCGAAGGCTGCGACACAGGCAGATTTCGCCCAGACGCAACGCTGGGGTGTTCACGGTTTTCCAACGCTGGTGCTGGAGCATGCCGGAGAACTGCATCTGATCACTTCCGGCTTTGTGCGTACGGAAGTACTGGTTGATCGCCTGCAAGCCGTTATCGATCGCACCGCCTGAAATGAAGTTGTGCTTTGCGCACCGTCAACGCATATAACGACCGCTATTGACGACGATGTTTGCACCGCAAATGGCAGCCGCTTCATCCGAAATCAGATAGGCAATCAGCCCGGCTATTTCCTGATCCTGATCAAGATCGTCAGTAGAAAGATGCGGTGCCGATCCTTCCATCCCTGATCTGGCGGCAGCTCCCTTCATTTTCCCGATACGACCTGCGGTAACTACATTCACGGTGACTTTCCTTAGCGCGATTTCTGAAGCAAGGGTCTTCGCAAAAGTCGCGATCGCGGTTTCCTGATCCTGCAAGGCAGCAGAAATTTTTCCCTCTTTCCCCTCCGCACTTTGAGCACAATCAATGGCGACGATACGACCTTGACCGCGTGCTGACATGTTCTCGCTCATTTCCCTGAGCAAGGCGAAAAGTTTCTTTGAATGGGCGTACTCTTTTCGAATCAGGACAAGCACATCAATCGGACCTGCCTGCTGTTCAAGCGAATCAATACCTTGTCTTATGTCATCACTGTTTTCGGTATTGCAAAAGCATGCTTGCAAATCGCAACCGCGCATGCTCAACGACGCGAGCCATTCGCTCTTTCGCTGATTCGTTGTATCGAGCATGGCAACGACACGATAATCCAGCGCGCCAAGTCTGGCGCAAATTACTTCACACAAATTATCTGCGTCCCCGATGAGCAGAACAGCACGCGTCATGTTTTTCTCTTTTGCGTTTTCGGTGAAGTTACACTCATCGTTCAATTGCCAGGGCGACCCCCATCCCGCCACCAATGCACAAGCTGGCCAAGCCGCGTCGCACATCCTGGCGAATCATTTCATGAATGAGCGTGACAAAAATCCGGCAACCGGACGCGCCAATTGGATGACCAAGTGCGATGGCGCCTCCATTTACGTTGATTTTTCGCACATCCCAGCCCATTTCCCGATTGACTGCGATGGCTTGTGCCGCAAATGCCTCATTGATTTCCAGTAGATCTACGTCCTGATGCGTCCAACCAGCTTTTTTTAAACACAAATGCGCTGCCGGCACCGGCCCCATTCCCATATAAGCTGGATCAACGCCCGCAGATGAATAGGCCCTGATCTTTGCCAACGGCTTCAATCCCAGCTCATTTGCCCTGGTGGAGGACATCAGAATTACCGCTGCGGCACCATCGTTGATGCCCGATGCATTTCCAGCCGTCACCGTTCCATTTTCCGAGAATGCAGGCTTGAGTGCAGCCAGCGATGCCAGCGTTATGCCATGTCTTGGGTGCTCGTCTGTATCGACAATGATTTTTCCCTTTGTTGTCCGCAGTTCGATAGGGATAATTTCTTCCTTGAATCTGCCATCCTTTTGCGCAGCTTCTGCCTTTTGTTGCGATACGAATGCAAACTCGTCTTGTTCTGCACGTGATATGGCAAATTTCTTAGCGATGTTTTCTGCGGTCACGCCCATGTGATAGTGGTGATACGCATCCCATAAGCCATCGACGATCATGGTATCGATCAGTTCGGCATCTCCCATCCGAACGCCGTTGCGCAAATCGTTCAGCACATGCGGCGCCCTGCTCATGTTTTCCTGTCCGCCGGCAATCACTATTTGTGCATCACCGCATTTGATCGATTGTGCCGCAAGGTGGACTGCCTTCAATCCGCTTCCACATACCTTGTTGATCGTGAACCCCGGAATCAAGTCCCGCAATCCGGCCCGAATCGCTGCTTGCCGTGCCGGGTTTTGCCCACATCCCGCAGCGAGTACCTGCCCCATGATGACTTCGTCGATCATCCGGGCATCGATATCCAATTTTGCAAGCAGGTGTCTGATGACGTACGCCCCCAACTCGGTCGCCGGCATGGTCGATAATTCCCCTCCGAATTTTCCGACCGCAGTGCGACCTGCAACGACGATGACGACATCATTCATTGAAATCTCTCATACAGGGGTGACGAAGTGATCCTGCGCTTTGCAGAAGCAAAATACCTTACGAACGGTATCTAAAATTCGATACAAAAACAATCGCACAGAGTAACGCAATGTAACGCTATGGATAAGGCAAAGAAGAAGACGACTAACTTGGAGTTGCTGAAGTCACTATGCTGACTATGAGCGAAGAAATGCGCGATGTAAAAGGAGGAGAAGCGAGAGAGGAATCTTACTCAGTTTTTGCGACTGGTCAGTTGAATTATGAGGGGGATGGGAGGGGGTGTTGAGAGGTGGGGATGTTTCGCTGTACGCTGCCCCTTCACTCCGGAGTTGGAAGTTGTTTCAGAAGCGAGAGACTCGGCGCAAGCAGGCATAAAAGCAAAAACCCCCGACCAGATGACTGGAAGGGGGTTTTCTGAATAAAAGCCTGACGATGACCTACTTTCACACTGGTTGCAGCACTATCATCGGCGCAAAGTCGTTTCACGGTCCTGTTCGGGATGGGAAGGGGTGGTACCAACTCGCTATGGTCATCAGGCATAACTTGTAACATTGCCTGCTTCACCGTTGAACTGGCGAGAGCAAACAACGCAATCTGGAAGAAGTAAATTTGGTAATGATTGTGTCGCACTGGCGAACACATAACTGAACTATAACTATCAATGTTATAGGGACAAGCCTTACGGGCAATTAGTACTGGTTAGCTTAATGCATTACTGCACTTCCACACCCAGCCTATCAACGTCCTGGTCTCGAACGACCCTTCAAGGAGCTTAAAGCTCCGGGAAATCTCATCTCAAGGCAAGTTTCCCGCTTAGATGCTTTCAGCGGTTATCTCTTCCGAACTTAGCTACCCGGCAATGCCACTGGCGTGACAACCGGTACACCAGAGGTTCGTCCACTCCGGTCCTCTCGTACTAGGAGCAGCCCCCTTCAAATTTCCA
>NZ_DATMTD010000013.1:0-16166 GCF_035565035.1 Oxalicibacterium sp.
CTTTGCTTCATTAATTTAGTAAATACAAATCGTTCTGGTTTGTATTTAAAAATTCAACGAAAGGGCTGCACATGATTTCTCAAAGCATTCTGGAGCACATCGGCGATACCCCGTTGGTCCGGCTATCGCGTCTTTTCAAAAATCCACAACACCAGGTTTTTGCAAAACTGGAATTGATGAATCCTGCCGGCAGCGTAAAAGACAGACCCGCGCGCTACATCATCGAGCGCGGTCTCGTCGATGGAACGATCAAGAAAAATTCGCACATCATCGAAAGCTCTTCCGGCAACCTCGCCATTGCATTGGCAATGGTTTGCAAATTGCACGGACTATCGTTTACCGCGATCATCGATCCGAAGATATCTCCCACGAATCTTCACATCATCCGCTGCTACGGTGGGGAAATCGAAATGGTTTCCGAGAAGGATTCGCAGGGCGGTTATCTGGAAACGCGGATCAATCGCGTCAAGCACATGTTGCGTGAGAACCCACATATGGTGTGGATCAACCAGTATGCCAACGACCTCAACTGGCAAAGCCACTACCACGGCGAAGGGGACGAAATTCTCCGTCAACTCGACCGGCCGGCAGACTATCTCGTTCTCGGGGTCAGCACTTCCGGCACCTTGCATGGCATCTCTCGCCGGCTAAAAAGAGAATGGCCGCGAATGAACATCGTTGCTGTCGATGCAGTCGGTTCAATCCTGTTCGGCACACCTCCGTCGCCACGCGACTTGCCCGGCATAGGTGCAAGCAGGGTGCCTGAATTGCTAAAGCGGGATGAAATTCCAAGTTGCATTCATATCGACGACTACGAGTCGGCAATCGCATGTCGGCAGTTGGTCGACAAGGAAGGCATTTTCGCCGGCGGCTCATCGGGTTCGGTCATTGCCGCCATCCAGCGGCTTTGCGCGGGACTCACCGGCCCGGCGCGCATTGTGACGGTTCTGCCGGATCGCGGCGATCGCTATCTCGATACGGTCTATGACGACGATTGGCTCGTCAAGGTGAGGCAACGTCACCTGCAGCGCAGCACATCACACACTCTTTCCAATCCAGTGGGGCAAACAGCATGAATACCGGTACACCCTCTCTTCTTTACCTGAGCCGCGCAGATCTCGTTTCGCTTGGCGGAGCAAGCTCGCAACCTTACGTCGATGCGATCAACGACGGACTGACCGCGCATGCACGCGGCGAATATGTGCAACCGTTGAAACCATATCTCCGTTGGGATGGCGCGGATCATATCGCGGACCGGATCATCGCCATGCCTTGCTACGTTGGCGGCGAGCAGCCGGTAGCCGGGCTGAAATGGATCGGCAGTCGCCAGCATAATCCCGCCAGCTATGGCCTGGAACGTGCCAGCGCCGTCATCGTCCTCAACGACGCACAAACAAACTATCCGATCGCGTTGATGGAGGGCGGCCTGATCAGTGGCATGCGTACCGCAGCGATCACTGCCGTGGCAACAAAGTATCTTGCACGATCAGGATTCGCCAGTGTCGCGTGTATCGGTTGCGGTCCCATCGGGCGCATGCAAATTCAAACACTGGTTGAGCAATTCGCGTCGATCAAATGCGTGTATCTGTTCGACCTGTCGAAAACGGCAGCGGAAAAACTGAAGGAAGAGTTGTCCGGGAATTTCCCGACAGTGTCTTTCGTCCTGTCCGCTTCCGCAAAAGATGCGGTACAGGCGTCGGAGGTTGTCGTCACGGCGACGGTGGCCGATGCACCTTATCTGTCGTTCGAATGGCTCAAACCGGGTACGTTCGTCAGCAATGTTTCCATCATGGACGTGCACAAGGAGGTTTACGAAAAATCCGACAAGGTCATTGTGGACGACTGGGATCAGTCCAATCGCGAGAAGAAGATCATCAACCAGCTCGTGCTGGAAGGGCGTTTCAGTCGCGAGAAATTACATGCCGAGCTGGGCGAAATCGTGATCGGCAAAAAGCCGGGGCGGGAATCGGACGACGAAATCATTCTGCTGAATCCAATGGGAATGGCGCTGGACGATCTGGTATGTGCCCGTCATTTCTATCACCTTGCGCAAAGTGGCAAGGTCGGTACACAACTTCCCTTGTACGGTTGATTTGCATGGCAAGCCTCTTATCGTTTGAGCAGGCACTGGCGCAGGATCTGATCGATGCGTTATGGCTGGAGAGCCTTTACGACTTTCCGGATCATTGCCGTTTTGTAGATGGGCCGGGCCAGGCAAGCGATCTTGTCATTGCCCTGGGCGATGCGGAAGCGTTGCGCTGGCGCGGCACAAGAGCGGATGGACTGCGCCCCTTCCGTGTATCGCATGCGTTGCCGGAATGGTCGACCGCAAAAGGCGAGACCGCGGTAACGCTGCGCGAAGCCGTCGGTCGTTTGCAGGACGCATCGTGGTGGACGGACGATCAGGGCCGCTTCAAGCACTTCTTCGATCTCGCCTATCAACAGGCGGAAAGCATCGCATCACGCGAACCGGCCATCGTTGAAAGATTGTGGAAAACGCCGCAGGCAATGCTGGGGTGGGAAATCTTGAGCTGCCTGAAAGATCGCCCTTTTCATCCATTGGCTTTTGCAAAGGACTGGAGCAGAAAAACCATCGACGGCAAGGTCAACGATTTTTCTCCATTCATGCCGATTGCAATGCAATCGTTCGAGCTCAGGTGGATTGCCGTACCGCGCGACAGAATGCAAGGCAATGCCGACAGCGGACAGGGACCGGCCGAGACATTGCTCAGCCGGTTGCAGTTTGCGACCTTGCGTCAGATTGCGGAAAAAAAACATCTGCAAAACGAAGACTGGTTATGGCTTCCCGTTCATCCGTGGCAATGGAGATGGCTGCACTCGGAGAAATCTTCGTTCTTCGACGAATGCGTCGACATGGAGGTGACATGCGGCTCGGCAACGTCGACGGCTTCGCTGCGTTCCCTGATCGTCGAAGGAGTGGGCGACGCGCACGTCAAACTGGGCTTGTCCGTCAACACGCTCGGCGCAGTCAGGACGCTGCCGCCACGTTACTTGCACAACGCCGTGCTGGCCAGCGTTTGTCTCCAGTCGCTACGGCAACGGGACGAATGGCTGTCTGCGCATATGCAGTTGTGCGATGAAAATTCGTGGTGGGCGTATACGAGCGAGCCGCCCGATGTTGCCTCGCTGATTTCCAGCCAGGGTGAACTGGCATGCCTGCTGCGCAAGTATCCGGAGTTGCCGGGGACGGTCCTGATCCCGATGGCGGCCTTCCCGGTACGCGTGCAAGACGGTAGTTTGCCCGCGTTCGATTATCTTCTGGGAGACAATGCGAATCAGGAAGAAGCATGGACGCTGTTCCGCGACATCGTGCAGCTTCTTGTCGAACTAGGCCTGCGTTGTCTTTCATATGGCGTGATGCCCGAATTGCATGGGCAGAACCTCGTCCTTATTTGCCGCGGCAGGGAAATGCAAGGCCTGCTGTTAAGGGACCACGACACATTGCGCATTTGTCCGTCTCTCATGCAAGCGCACGGCGTCAATCCGCCGTCTTATGCAATCGATCGGACGACACCGAATACACTGGAACTGGGAACGACACAGGAGCTTCTCGCTTATTTTCAGACGCTGGTTCTGGAAGTCAACCTGTACGCCATCCTCGCCGCGCTCGCGCAGAAATACCAGTGCCCGGAATCGTACGGATGGCAAATCATGGCCGATGTTTTATCGGAGAGTCTCGAGCGCATTTCCTTTCCGGCCGATGTCGGCGATGAAGTCCGTCATTTACTGCTGGAGGCCGAGGAGTGGCCTTTCAAACAGGTGCTGGCACCTCTGTTGAAACGCAAGGATTTCGGAACCGGCATGCCGAGCATGATGGGATGGATCCACAATCCATTACGTATCAACGTGGAAGCCTGATGCGCTTCAGCACGCAGAATTCGCGCAGTCTCGCCTTGCTGCTGCTCTGTCAGGCCGTGACAACTTTCGGTCTGATGATGCTGGTTCCGATCATGCCGTTGTATATCGCGACACTGGCCGATCAGACGCAGGCGGACGTTGTGCGATGGAGCAGTGTTGCGCTGGCGGCGCCTGCCGTCGGCACATTGCTGTGCGCGCCGTTCGCCGGCAGGTTCTGCGATCGATATGGATACCGGCGTGTATTGCTGGTTTCTCTTCTGCTCTTTGTCGCCAGCATGTTGTTGATGGCATCAAGCACCAGCCTTGCCTGTTTCATTCTCGGCCGCATCCTGCAAGGCTTCAGCACGATCGGTGTAGTGCTGACGGCATTTATCGGCCATGTAAGCGATGTCGGCAAAAAGGGAAAAAGCTTCGGCCTGCAGGAAAGTGCGATTGCAGCAGGTGCATTGCTCGGCCCTTTGGCAGGCGGCTTGATACTGGACTACTGGTCGCTCAGGCCGATGCTGTTTGCCAGTGCAATAGCGACTGGCGCAGTCGGATTGATCCTGTGGAGCCGTTTGCATGAACCGGCGCACACCGGACGAACGATCGACGATGGCAATGTCGTGGAGCATGCGTTCGTTTTTTTTCGCCGTACAGAAATACGAAATTGGATGTGCGCCGCCTGTCTGGTTCAAGCAGCAGGATTTGCTCTGCTCAACGCCTTCGCACTCTTCATGGAAGCAAAGTATCCGGCGCTACCCGCTCTGGGCAGCACCATCGGCCTGCTCCATTCACTGGGCTGGCTGGCAACCTTCCTCTGTGGTCCTCTGTGGGGACATTTGAACGATCGTGGCAGCGCACGTCGGCATTTTGCAATCGCCGCATTCGTTTGTGCATTCACAGTCGGTTTGATGATGACGGCGGAACAGCTTTGGTGGATTGCCTTGCTGCGCATCGTGCAGGGCGCATGTTATGCCGCGCTGATGCAATCGATGCTGCTGGCATGCATCACCTTGCTGCCGGCAGAACTCAACGGTCACGTGACCGGCATAAGCCGCAGCTTCATGGTGGTCGGGCAACTGATCGGCCCGTTTTTGATAGCGGCGGCCGTGCCGTTCGTAGCGCCGCTTTACCTGTTGTGGATCGTCGCTTCTCTTTTCTTCGCAGCGTTCTTGCTGATTTGGCGCCCTGCTCATTTTCGGCTGTTCTCATGGCATGTCTAAGGAACCTTATCAAGGAGCTTTATGTTTTCTCATCTGCCGCAACTCGATGCAATCGATCGTCGTCTGGTCGAGCAATATTTAAATATCTACTGCAGGGAAACCGGTTGCGTTGATCCGCGGATAGAGGCTGCCGCGTTCGATGCCATGCCGATACGGCTGGAACAACCCCATTGGAAAAATGCGGGGCTCATGCCGTTCATGGTGCGACTGGATGGCACGGACGCTCGGCTGGCCGGTGCATTCACGCACTTTTCATCAATGGGATACCACCGCATTGCTCCTTGCGTATGGATCGACAGGGACGACGGTCAATGGTCGCATTTGAACGATGCGGCACAATTATCCGACCTGATTGCCACGGAACTTGCTGCAAAAAGCACTGACCCTACATCGAAGACGCAGGACTGCATGACGAGGCTGCAATCCTTGATGCGTAACAGTATTGCGAAAGTTCGACGTTTTCACGATAGCGGCGAGATGCCGTCCCGATCGCGCTTCATGGCATCGGAGCAGGGACTGCGCTTCGGTCATGTATTTCATGTGACGTCCAAGGCGTCGGAGGGATTCAGCGACGAAGATCTTGCAAACTATGCACCGGAACTGGGAGCATCGTTCAAGCTGTTTTATTTTGCCGTCGCATCCGATTTGCTGGACACACGCGGTGTCGGTCGCAAAACGATGCCGGTCGATTCCGCGGCACTGGAATTCGCCGCCGATCTGTTGGTCGACGGAGAATACCGCTTGCTGCCCTGTCATCCCTGGCAGGCGAAATATCTGCTCGCACAACCCGATATCCAGAAACTGTTGAAGGCGGGAGAGATGGTCGCCCTGGGTCCGCAGGGGGAAACAGCATGGCCGACATCGTCGGTGCGCACAGTTTGGCTGCCAAGACAAAATCTGTTCCTGAAGCTCTCGCTGAATATCCGTATCACGAATTTCATTCGCAATAATCCGGACGAGCATGTGAAGCGGGCACTGGATGCAAGCCAGGCATTGGGTCTTCTTCCCCTCGACCGCACGCAGAACGATGCTTTTTACATCCTGCCGGAAATCGGCAGCCAGACCATCAAGGTGAAAGACGGAGGTTTGCGTGCAGCATCATCGGTGATCTACCGGCAGGCGATGACGCAGGAAGAGGCGGAAGACATCCATGTCGTTGCCGCTTTGCTGGAAGAGTCGGCGGATGGCGATATGCCGTTGCATGCAGTCTTGCGGCAGGCGGCCGGTAACCGTGAAGTCGATCAGTCCTTGATCGAGATGTGGTGGCGGCGTTATCTGGATGTGACGTTGATGCCATTGGTACGGCTGTTCTTCGATTACGGCATCAGCCTGGAAGCCCATTTGCAAAACACGATGGTCGGTTTTGCGGACGGGTGGCCTGCACGCGGCTATGCGCGCGACATGGAAGGAACAAGCATCAGCCGCGAGCGTTTTCCATTCCTCGATCGCGTGGCATCGGATAGCCCTGCGCTGTATGGCGACGAAGAGGCGTGGCATCGCTTCCAGTATTACGTGCTCGTCAACCATGTCGGACATGTCGTTGCATGCCTTGGCCGATTGGGCATCTGCAGCGAAGACGCATTGTGGAAGGAAGCATCGAAGCAGCTCGCTGCATTGCATATTCCATTGGTCAATGCATTACTCGATCAGCCGACATTGCCGGCAAAGGCAAACATGCTGAGCAGCTTCCATCAACATGGCGAAGCCCCGGCCTGGATCTTCATCAACAATCCACTGAAAAACCAAAATGCAAACGAATACTTATAAAGAGCTGATTGCGAGCCAGGCCTATCGCACGGCCGGCCGCCGCGTGTTGCGGCAATTGCTGGAGGCATTGTTATTCGAACGGGCATTGCCAGCGCCGGAGGCAGATGGCGAACTGGTTCTGACCGGCAGTGGAAACGATCGACAGCCCGTCAGCTATCGATGCCGACTGCAACATACCGATAGTTTCGGCCGGATACGGATTGTCAGCGACATTCTGCGCGTCGATGAACAAGGCAATGTCGGCGAGGCAAATGATCCGGCCTTGTTTCTGCAAGACGTCAGGGAACTGTTGACGTCGGAGCCCGGACGGCTTGAGCAATTTGCCGCCGAATTGCTGGCGACGCAGATCAAGGATGCGCATTCGCTCTTCGCGCGTCACGGCAAGGTCTTGCGCGGAGAGGCGTACGATGTTCTGGAAGCGCGCTTGACGGATGCCCATCCTTATCACCCCAGCTACAAGTCGCGGCTCGGTTTTACGCTCGCAGACAACGCGGCGTACGGACCGGAAACAGCCGATACCTTGTTGCCGGTTTTGCTGGCGGTCAAACGGGATAAAAGCAAATCGTCGTTCAGCAACGATTTTGCATCGGAATCGGTGACGGCTTTCCTGTTATCCGATAGCGACCATCGGGAATATCGGGCGGAGCTGACTCGCAGCGGATTGAACGAACAGGATTATTTCCCGCTGCCGGTGCATCCGTGGCAATGGGAGGAGATTATCGCGCCCGGGTTTCATCAGGCAATGGCATGCGGCGATATCCACGTCGTCGGCGTCATGGAAGAACAGTATATGCCGCAGCAATCCATCAGAACGCTGGGCAGCCGAAGCCATCCGCAACGGCCGTCGTTAAAGCTGGCGATGAATCTGGTCAACACCTCGACATCCCGCGTGCTTGCCTCGCACACGGTACAGAATGCGGCACCCATCAGCGACTGGTTGAAAGAACTGGTTGCGCGCTCCGACTGGCCGGAACCAATGGCGCGCCCGGTCATCCTGCGCGAGATTGCCGGTATCAACTATGCGCCGCGTGCCGTTTCGGCTGGGCAGTATGGTGCACTTTCCTGTATCTGGAGAGAGAGTATCCATATTCATTTGTCGAAGGAGGAAACAGCCGTCCCCATGACGGCAATCCTGCATGTCGATGCAGACGGCCTTCCGTTCATCGACCCGTGGATTCGCCGATACGGCGCCACAACCTGGTTACAGACGCTCGTTGAACGTGCATGGCTGCCAGTCCTGTATCTGCTGTGGAAGCATGGCACGGCGCTCGAATCGCATGCACAAAACATGATCCTGCTGCACACCGAAGGTTTGCCGGTGCGCGTGGCGCTCAAGGATTTTCACGATGGTGTGCGCTTCAGTGGAAAGTTTTTATCGGGGGTGCCACCAGTATTGACGTCGCCGCCCATCGAACATGCGCGCGTCAATCCGAATTCCTTCATACAAACGGACGATGCGGCGGAACTGCGCGACTTCACGCTCGATGCATTGTTGTTTGTCAGCCTTGCAGAGCTTGCCTGGATATTTGAACGTTTCTATGAAATGGAACAAGGCCGGTTCTGGGCCGTTGCTGCTTCCGTCATCAACGATTATCAAAAGCGGCATCCGGAATTGGCGGATCGTTATGCCTTGTTCGATTGTTTCGTTCACGAGATCGATGTCGAGTTGTTGGCAAGCCGGCGCTTTCAACCTGAAATCAGATTGAGAACGCGGGCAGCCTCTAATCCTTTGGCGCCGCGGGGAGCCTCGGCATGAGGATGAAGGAGCGCATAAGTCGCGGCGACTACTTGTATGGATTGTTCTGTTCTACACCGGCGGCATTGACCGTGGAATTGATCGCCGCAGCCGGCTACGATTTTCTGGTGATCGATCTTGAGCATGCCTTGATCGGTCCGGAACAGCTTTCTTTCATGCTGATGGCATCGCGTGCGTCAGGTATCCCGGCACTGGTCAGAGTGGCTGCGCCCTATCAGGCGCAACAGGCGCTGGATAACGGAGCGGAAGGCATTGTATTTCCCCGCATTCAGTCTCGGCGGCAGGCCATCGAAGCAGTACGGTCGTGCCATTTTGCGCCACTCGGCAGCCGCGGCCTGAATAGTACTTTCCATAGCGGTTATGGACGGGACGATCTATCCGTCGCGGTGCGGGACATGTCGCGCGACACCCTGGTGATCGCGATGATAGAGGACCTGATTGGTGTCGAAAATGCCGACGAAATCGCCGCAACGGTGGGCGTCGATATTCTGCTGGAAGGCGCAGCAGATCTCTCGCAGGATCTTGGTGTCGTCTGGCAAACACGGCATCCATTGGTGCAATCCGGGATGGCAAAAGTGCGGCAAACCACGCTGAAAAACGGAAAAATATTTTGCGCATTGCCGCGCGCGCCGGAGGATTTCGAAGCAGCGACGAGCGAAGGTATTCGACTGTTTATCGTTGGAGACGATCGCGGCATCGCCCGTCGGGCAATGAACGCGCATTTGACGCAGTACAGAGAAAAGAGAGACGAAACATGAGAGGAAATATGAGACGGGACATATTGCACAACTATCTTGGGCTGCATGCCGATTCGCCGGTTTGCGCCTATCTCTACGATGTTCCGCATCTGGAAAAGCGCGCCGAATACCTGCGTGAAAAATTGCCGTCGCAATGCAAAATGTTTTATGCGGTGAAGGCCAATAGCGATGCACAGGTACTGGGTGCGATCAATAACCGACTGGATGGATTTGAAGTCGCATCGCTGGGGGAAATCGAAAAAGTACGGGCAGTCGATAAAAATGTCCCGATCATTTTCGGTGGACCGTGCAAAACAGATGCGGAACTTGAGGGCGCCATATTGCACGATGTGATGTTGATCCACGTGGAGAGCGAACACCAATTAAAGAGGCTGAACTGGATTGCCTGTTCCCGCAACAAGGTGGTCGATATCCTGCTTCGCGTCAACCCATCCACCATGCCGACAAATACCGAAGCGACGCTGAGGATGGGTGGCGAGGCAACCCAGTTCGGCATCGATCAGGGACAGATTTCTTCAATGATTGCATTGAGCATGAGTCTGCCCGGCATTCACCTGAAGGGGCTGCACATCCACGCGTTGTCCAATAACCTGAATGCGGACAATCATCTGCTGCTGTTGCAGCACTACCTGAATTTGGCCGCTTTCTGGGAGAAGGAACATCGAATCAAGTTCGATTGGCTGAATGTCGGCGGCGGAATCGGCGTCAATTATCGCGAACTCGATAATCAATTCGACTGGCAGGGATTCTGTACAGGTCTCGCAGGGTTGTTCGAAACATACACGCCGGAATTGAATATTGTTTTCGAATGCGGTCGTTTCGTTACCGCCGACTGCGGTTATTACCTGAGCGAAGTGGCCGACGTTAAAACGACGCACGGCAAGAACTTCGCAATTCTGCGCGGTGGCTCACATCACTTCCGGTTACCGGCCTCTTGGCAGCACAATCATCCTTTTGTTGTACTTCGGAGGGATAAATGGAAGTATCCGTTCGACCGACCCGGCCTCAAGGATGCGCAGATTACGTTGTGCGGGGAATTATGTACGCCGAAAGATACATTGGCGCGCGACGTTCATGTAGAAGAAATCCGTGCAGGAGACTGCATCGTCTTTTTGCTGGCAGGGGCTTATGGCTGGCACATTTCGCATCACGACTTTCTAAGCCATCCTCATCCGGAACGGTGTTATTTGTACGATTGAATAAGGACAGCGAGTGTGGATGAAAAGTAAAGAGCTGCATCTGATCTTAGCATGCGGCTTTTCTCGGCAGCTTGCGGCTTGCTCCAATGGTTGTGCTGTTACGGATTCACATACAAGGAAATTGCCGATATGGCGACGACAAAAATCGTCAGGATGATTCTCCATTTTGTGTTCATGCTTTCTCCCCGGATATGATGTCGAGTGCCTTGGCGAGGTTCGCCACGGTGCGATCGATATTGTGCAGTTTGTCCAATCCGAACAAGCCGACGCGGAAGGTCTTGAAGTCAGGGCCTTCATCGCATTGCAATGGCACACCGGCGGCAGTCTGCAGGCCGACTGCAACAAACTTTCTGGTCGATTGAATGCCGTCGTCGGTGGTGTAGCTGACGACGACGCCCGGCGCTTCGAAGCCTTTTGCCGCGACGCTCTTGAAGCCACGTTCGGCCAGCAGTGCGCGTACACGATCGCCCAGTTCCTGTTGTTCGGCACGGACCTTGTCGAAGCCATAGTCTTCGGTTTCCTTCATCGTGTCGCGCAGGATGGTGAGTGCGTCGGTCGGCATCGTGGTGTGATAAGCGACATTGCCTTGTTCGTACGCTTCCATGATCTGCAGCCATTTACGCAGGTCGCAGGCAAAGCTGGTGCTTTGCGTGGATTCGATGCGTTCGCGCGCGAGTTTGCTCAACATGATGAAGGCGCAACCCGCGGAGCCGCTCCAGCCTTTTTGTGGTGCGCTGATCAGGATGTCGACACCGGTTTTTTCCATGTCGACCCAGATTGTGCCGGAGGCGATGCAGTCCAGGGCAAACAGGCCGCCGGCTGCATGTACTGCGTCCGCAACCTGTCGCATGTAATCGTCGGGCAGCAGGATGCCGGAAGCGGTTTCCACATGCGGCGCGAACACGATGGCAGGTTTGTTTTTCTCGATGGCGGCAACCACTTCTTCGATCGGCGCTGGCGCATAGGCAGCCTGTGCTGAATTGTCGAGCGGGCGTGCCTTCAACAGCGTGGTGCCGGAAGGAATGCTGCCTGCGTCCAGAATCTGGCTCCAGCGATAGCTGAACCAGCCGTTGCGCAGTACCAGACAAGGTTTGCCGGTGGCGAACTGACGTGCGACCGCTTCCATGCCGAAGGTGCCGCTGCCGGGCATGACGATTGCCGAGTGTGCGTGATAGACCTGCTTCAAGGTCCGCGAAATATCCCGCATGACGCCCTGAAAGCGTTGCGACATGTGATTGACCGCGCGATCGGTATAGACGACGGAATATTCGAGAAGACCGTCGGGATCGACGTTGGGAAGTAGACCAGGCACGTTTGCTCCAGCAAGAAAGAATCGAATTCGGCCTGAACAGGATTGACCGATCAGACCAAAGAAAGGCACGAATGCCGAAAAGGGTAGATTTTACCTCTTGCCGGCTTCTTGAGCTTGGATCGTCAATGCCGAGTCAGCTCGCAGGCTCACTTTATTGTCATTGTGGCAAATTCGGCATCCGGCGATGCCTGGACATGGTTGACGAAGAATAAGAGCACTGCCCGGAATTACTTTTTCTTGAACGTTTTGCTGACGCGTTCCTGGCGCGCTTTTTCCATCTGTTCGTGTGCCTTGCGTTTGTCCATGCCAAAGATGCGTTCGCCGAATTCGAACCAGATGAAAGCAATGCCGAACAGCAGGGCGATCCACCACCAGGAGAAGTTTTCCAAAGGTCCGACTTCCAGGTATTTCAGAACCGACAACAGGACGATGATGATAATGAGCGGCATGGTGTTCCCCCTTTTCCCGCAGCAGCATAGGTGGAAAAAATGCAACGGTCAATTGACGCTGCGTTCGCGATAACAGGTCGTTGCATTCCTGTTTGACATGACGTGTCCCGTAGCGGAAACAGGATAGAATGGCCGCGAACTAATCGTATGGAGAAAAGCATGAAGCGTTTTCTGTTGGTATGCGTATTGATGGCAGGTGTATCGAATGTCGCAATGGCAAATGCCGATCTGGCGAAGGCAAAGAATTGCATGGCCTGCCATTCGGTGAACAACAAGGTGCTTGGTCCGGCCTTCAAGGATGTGGCGGCGAAATATGCCGGTCAAAAAGGTGCGGAAGACAAGCTGGTGCAGAAAGTCATGAAGGGCAGCAGCGGCGTTTGGGGAGCAATCCCGATGCCGGCAAATACGCAGGTCAGCGACGCGGAAGCGCATACGCTGGTGAAATGGATTTTGACGTTGAAGTAAGTCCGCTTCGCTGAAAACAAAAAAGCGCTTCGATTGAAGCGCTTTTTTTGTCTGCATTTTCGCGTACGGCTTGCCTACTTGGTGACGGTCACCAACTCCCGTTTGCCGTTGCGGTAGGTGTAGATCGTCAGCATGCCGTCCTTGATGTCGCCGTTGGCGTCGAAGGCAATATTGCCGGTCACACCAGGGTAATTGCTCTTTGCCAGTTCCGGCAGGAATTTGGCAGGATCGGTGGAGTTGGCGCGCTTCATTGCGTCGACCACGGTATAGGTCGCATCGTAAGCGTAAGCCGCGGTATAGACCACATCGATGCCGAAACGCTTCTTGTATTTGGCGCGGAAGTCGTCGACGGCCTTGCGACGTTCTTCAGGTACGCCACCGGCTTCGGCGC
The DNA here is from genome assembly GCF_035565035.1 of Oxalicibacterium sp. Classification (GTDB taxonomy): domain Bacteria; phylum Pseudomonadota; class Gammaproteobacteria; order Burkholderiales; family Burkholderiaceae_D; genus Oxalicibacterium. The sequence goes on from NZ_DATMTD010000013.1 coordinate 13,182, forward strand.
AGATGATCTGGTCGTTGCCGATCGCCGTGCCGGCAAGACCTGGCAGCGAGCCGGTGCAGACGCCATCGCCGCCCATGAATTTGGCGTTGATACCGAGTTGGCGCATCTGCCGCAGCATCGGGCCGCCGACCGCATCCATGCCGCCGAAGAAAATGATGTCGGGTTTGCGCGCCTTGATCGAGGTCAGGATGGCGTTGAAGTCGGTTGCCTTGTTGTTGGTGTACTGCGTCGCCACGATATTGCCGCCGGCAGTCTTGACGGCCTTGGCGAACTGATCGGCGACGCCCTGGCCGTAGGCAGTGCGATCGTCGATGATGGCAAAGGTCTTGCCGCCCATCGTCTTGACCGCATACTGACCGAGCGTGCCGCCGAGCTTGGCGTCATTGGCGACGAGACGGAATGCGGTCTTGAAGTTTTGCTGTGTGTACTTGGGATTGGTGGCCGAAGGCGACAATTGCGGAATGCCGGCATTGGCATAAATGCGCGAAGCGGGAATCGTGGTGCCGGAGTTCAGATGGCCGACCACGGCCGCCACGTGCGCATCGACCAGCTTGGTTGCTGCATTGGTCGCCTGACGCGGATCGGCACCATCGTCTTCCGCCATCAGTTGCAACTTGATTTTCTTGCCGCCGACCGTGAGACCTTTGGCATTGATTTCCTCGACGGCGAGACGCGCACCATTTTCGTTATCCTTGCCCATATGGGCATCGGAACCGGTGGTCGGCGCCACGCTGCCGATCAGCACGACCTGTTCCTGCGCCGAAGCCGTGCCCGCCAGTGCAAGGGCGATCAGGCCTGCCAGTGAAATCATCTTGAACTGCATATATTCTTCTCCTGAGGATTGTCAAAAACAAGCGTAACTGCAACACTGGCTGCAATGCGCTGTCGATGGATGGATCCGAAGTTCATGTATTTGAAACCGGACCTTACAACATTCGAAAAGCGACGCAAAGCATTTTGTACGTTTACTGCTTGAGATGACCATGCCAAAACTTCATACGCTCGACAAGGTTGATCGCAAATTGCTGAATCTGTTGCAGAAGAACAATCAGATGCCGACTCGCGATCTTGCAGATGCGGTGCATGTCTCTCAGCCGACCTGTCTGCGGCGCATCCGCGACATGCGCGAGGCGGGCATCATCAACGCCGATGTGGCGATGATCGATCCGTTCGCGCTGGGTTACGGCATGCTCGCTTTTCTCGAAGTCTCGCTCGAAAATCAGGCCGACGAACGCATGCAGGAATTCGAGGTGCGCATGAACAAGGAGCCGGAAGTGATGCAGTGCTATTTCGTGTCCGGCGACTACGATTATTTTCTGGTGGTGCATGTGGTTGACATGGATGCCTACTATCAGTTCGTGCGACGCGCGATTTCCGGTTCAGGCAATGTGCGGCACTTCCAGTCGCGCTTTCCGATGAAGCGGGCGAAGTTTGATACACGTATCGCATTCGACGAAAAGGCGATGGAAGTGCAGGTAAAAACGAGGAAGTGAGTAAAAAGAATTGGCATCCGATTACGGATGCCTTGTCATGGCAGCACAATCGCTCCAAACAAAAACGGCGCACGAATGATCGGTGCGCCGTTTTTTCCTGGAGAGCTTCCAGCCTGCGAGGAATGCATCATGCAGTAACCGATTGCGTCGTCGCAATCCGACCGGACGGATGATACGGCATGCCGGTAAAGCGGAAGTCCAGATCCGGTTTGCGACCGGAGACGATTTCTGCAATCGCGCGACCGGAGCCGCAACCCATCGTCCAGCCCAGCGTACCGTGGCCGGTATTGAGGAACAGGTTGCTGAATGCCGTCTTGCCGATATACGGCACATTCGACGGCGTCAGCGGACGCAGGCCGGCCCAGTAGGTCGGATTGTCGTAGTCGCATGCATCGGGAAACAGTTCGCGCGTGCGACGCGTAATCGCGTTGCAGCGCGTCATGTTCAGCTCACGCGAATAACCGTTCAGTTCGCAGGTGCCCGCCACCCGCAGTCGATCGCCGAGGCGCGACAACACCAGCTTGTAACCGTCATCGGTCAGGGAGACGGTCGGTGCCGCATCAGGGTTTTTCACTGCATAGGTCGCCGAATATCCCTTGCCCGGATAGATCATCAGGTCGATGCCGAGCGGCTTCAGCAGCGGCACGGAGAAGCTGCCCATCGCCATCACAAAAGCATCTGCATGCAGCGTTCGGTGCCGTCCTTCGGCATCGATGACTTCGATACCGGTGACTTTGGCATGCGCGCCGCTGCCTTCGGTAATCAGCCGCGTGACGGTGGTGCTGAAACGGAAATCGACACCGGCTGCAATCGCTTTCGCTGCGAGCCCGTTGGTGAATTTGTAGACGTCACCGGATTCATCGGTTTCGGTAAAGTCGCCGCCGACGATGCGATGACGAATGCCGGCCAGCGCAGGTTCGATGCGCACAACGTCATCGGCCGTGATCGAATCGCGCGGACAGCCGAGTTCGCGCATCAGGTGAGCTGCACGCAGTGATTCGTCAAAATCCTTCTGTTCGGTATAGAAGTGCAGGATGCCGCGCGTCAAATGGTCGTATTCGATGCCGGTTTCCGCGCGCAACGCCTGCAACGTCTGGCGACTGTATTCCGCGATGGAAACGATCTGGCGAATGTTGTCGTCAGTACGCGCAGCCGTGCATTCACGCAGAAATTGCAGGCCCCATTTCCATTGCAGCAATTCCGGACGCAAACGGAACAGCAACGGCGCGTCTTCCTTGCCCAGCCACTTCAGGATTTTTTTCGGTGCGGCAGGATTGGCCCACGGTTCCGCGTGCGAAACCGAAATCTGGCCGCCATTAGCGAAACTGGTTTCCTGCGCAGCACCAGGCTGGCGTTCAATGACAGTGACGTCATGACCGGCCTTGTTCAGGAACCACGCAGAGGCAGTGCCGATGATGCCCGAGCCCAGAACGATTACTTTCATTACTTGCTTCCAACGTTTTTTCGATAACTGAATTTTAAAAAGTTATCG